>JBMTLM010000057.1:0-8532 GCA_049431185.1 Bacteroidia bacterium
TGAATGTGGGGCCACAGCATCCCGCCACACACGGCGTTTTGCACTTGGTAATAACGATACACGGCGAAACCATCAAAAAGGTGGAGCCGCACTTGGGCTATATCCATCGCTCCATCGAGAAGATGTGTGAAAGCCTCACCTACCGACAGTTCATTTACGTGACTAGTCGCATGGACTACCTTTCATCCCACATCAATAATCACGCATGTGCTCTACTGACAGAGAAGGCATTGCAGATTGAAGTGCCGGAACGCGCCCAATACATTCGTGTGATCATGGATGAATTGACGCGCTTGGCATCGCACCAATTGTGGTGGGGCGCCATGGCCATGGATATCGGAGCGCTTACGCCCTTCTTCCTCGCCTTCCGCGAACGCGAGATGATCAACGACATCATGGAGGAGACATGCGGCGCTCGCTTGACCATGAACTACATGGTGCCAGGTGGTGTGATGTTCGACATCCATCCCAACTTTGTGAAAAAAGTAAAGGAGTTCAACGCACACTTCAAAGAGAAAATCGACGAATACGATGAACTGCTAACGGGCAACATCATTTTCCAAAACCGCATGAAAGGCGTCGGCGTATTGTCCAAGGAAGATGCCATCTCCTTCGGATGTACCGGACCTACTGCTCGCGCAAGCGGCGTACAATGCGACATCCGCAAACTGTATCCTTACGACGTGTACCACAAAGTGGATTTCAAGGAGTGTATGGCCACGGAGGGCGATAGTTTCGCACGCTATGTGGTACGATTGGAAGAAATGAAAGAGTCGATGCGCATCATCGACCAATTGATTGATAATATTCCCGAAGGTGAATTCCAGGGCAAGACCAAAGCCGTGCTGAAGCCACCCAAGGGGGAGTTCTACACCCGTGTTGAAACCGCCCGTGGCGAATTGGGAGTTTATGTAGTGAGTGAAGGAGCTACCACTCCATACCGCATCAAGTTCCGCTCGCCCGGATTCAGCAACCTCTCCGCATTAGACCATATGGCCCGTGGACAAAAGCTGGGTGACTTGGTAGCGATGATGGGAACGCTGGATTTGGTGATACCGGATATTGATCGGTGACCGGTGACCGGTGACCAATGAGAAGTGACAAGCTCCGCCCTGAGCCTGTCGAAGGGTGACCGGTGACCAGCTTGCCTCGCCGAAGGCGGGTGACCGGTTGAATGTGACAAACTTTGACTGAGTTTAAATATTATTGGAAATAAAAACAGATACCGCCACCGCCTACCGCCACGATTAAATACCTACCACCCACTACCCACCACCTTGCTCTCCCTCGAACACATAACCAACCTTGTCAACCAGTGGCTGTATGCGAATATGGCGCCGGAGTGGGCGCTGTTGGTGCAGTTTGTGATTGTGGGCGTGCTGGTGATTTCGTTGTTTTCGATTTTAGGTTTGGTGTTGATCATGATGGAACGTCGCGTAGCGGCATGGATGCAACTGCGACTGGGACCTAACCGTGTAGGGCCAAGAGGGTATTTCCAAACCGTTGCCGATACGCTGAAGTTGATTGTGAAGGAAGGGATGACACCCGCAGGAGCCGACAAGTTCCTCTTCAACCTGGCTCCGTACATCGTGATGATTGTGGCGATGGTGATCATGGCACCGCTGATGTTTGCCAAAGGGTTCCAGATTTGGGACATCAACATCGGGGTATTCTTCATCACCGCCGTTTCCTCCGTTTCGGTTATTGGTATCCTCATGGCCGGTTGGGCTTCTAACAATAAATACTCACTGTTAGGTGCCATGCGTTCTGGAGCACAGATTGTGAGTTATGAGTTGTCGGCCGGACTCTCCATCCTTACCATTGTAGTGTTATCTGGTAGTTTACAAATCTCCACCATCATTGAATCACAGGCCAACGGATGGTGGCTGTTCAAAGGGCATATACCCGTCCTCATCGCGTTTGTGATCTTTATCATTGCCGTGACCGCCGAAACAAACCGCGCACCCTTTGATTTGGCGGAAGCCGAATCAGAACTTACCGCCGGTTTCCATACCGAATATTCAGGGATGAAGTTCGCACTCTTCTTCCTGGCCGAGTATGTCAACATCTTCGTGGTTTGCGCCGTAGGTGCCACCTTGTTCCTTGGAGGATGGATGCCGTTTCACATCGGCAACTGGACCGCCTTCAACCAGGTGATGGATTACATCCCCTCATCGCTTTGGTTCTTTGGAAAAACCTTCTTCCTTATCTTCGTAATCATGTGGTTCCGTTGGACCTTTCCTCGCCTCCGCATCGACCAATTGCTTCAACTCGAATGGAAATATTTGCTCCCGATCAGTATGTTCAACCTCCTGTTGGCAACCGTAATTGCCATTATGGGATTGCATTTCTGATGGGATATAACAACTCATAAACAATACCGCACGTGTCCTTCCTAGGCAACTACTTCTCAGATGTAATCAACGGCGTAAAGTCGTTGTTGCAGGGCATGCGCCTTACGGGAAAATATTTCATCCATCACAAGCAAACCAACATCACCCAGCAGTACCCCGAAAACCGGGCGGAGCTGATGCAATCGCTGCCCGAGCGTTTCAGGGGAGAAGTGGTGATGACACATGATGAGAACAACGAACATGCCTGTACGGGTTGTACAGCCTGTGAATTGGCATGCCCCAACGGCACCATCAAGATCGTGACCAAGTTCGACATGACGCCCGAAGGCAAAAAGAAAAAAGCCATCGACAAGTTTGTGTATCACCTGGAACTATGCACGATGTGCAACTTATGCATCGAAGCCTGTCCGACCAGCGCCATCAAGATGGCACAAAACTTTGAGCACAGCGTATTCGACCGACGTGATCTCACTAAAGTGTTAAACAAACCCGATTCTAAGGTTAGGGAGGGCGTGGAATAATGAGTATGGAAGCGATCATATTCTACTTGCTTTCGGCGCTGGTGCTTGGCACCGGTCTCATGGCCGTGACTACGCGCAAAATTTTCCGCTCTGCCATTTATTTGCTAGCCTCTTTGGTGGGCATATCCGGACTTTACTTCTGGATGGAGGTCGAGTTCATCGCCGCCGTTCAAATCGTAGTATATGTGGGCGGCATCGTCGTACTCATCATCTTCTCTGTGTTTCTCACCCAGCAAGCCGGACAAGAAATGCCAGCCACCTCGCTCAACCGAACATTATGGTCGGTGTTGGCCACCGTATTTGGATTTGCCCTGTGCTGGACCTTGATATCCGCCTATGGATTCCAGGCATTGGATGCCGAATTCGACGACAGCGTAGAGCGTATTGGTCTCAAGATGCTGGATACCGGCAGCGGTGGGTTTGCCCTGCCATTTGAAGCCGTGAGCATCCTGCTGTTGGCCGCCATGATCGGCTGTATTGTCATTGCGATGAAATCAAACAACGAACAAAAATGACCGAGATACCATTATCGCACATATTGTTCGTGAGCACTGCGCTCTTCTTCATCGGCATGTACGGCATGTTCACTCGTCGTAACATGATTACCATGCTCATGTCGATTGAATTGATGTTGAACAGTGTGAACATCAATTTCATTGCCTTCAACAAATACCTCTACCCCGGACAGGTGGACGGTATCTTCTTTACCATATTCATCATCACCATTGCGGCTGCCGAAGCGGCTGTGGCCATTGCCATCATCATCAACCTGTATCGTAATTACCGGAGCATTGATGTGGAAGAAGCCAACGAACTCAAACATTGATCAGCGACATGGATTACGCCTCCTATATCCTTTACATCCCGCTGCTGCCCCTCGCCAGCTTCCTGCTGATTTCATTGGTGGGCCGCAAGCGCTTAGGCGTATTGGGAGGCATCATCGCCACCTTGGCAGTTGCCGCATCGGCTGGATTATCCATCTACACCTTCGCCCAATACTTCAGCACCGAATCCTTGGTGGATGGATCATATCAGACGCTCCGACCCATTCATTACACTTGGCTGCAATTTTCTGAAGGATTATCCATCGACATGGGCGTATTACTCGATCCGGTTTCGGTGATGATGCTGGTGGTGGTGTCGGGTGTATCGCTGATGGTACATTTGTTCAGTATCGGTTACATGCAAGGCGATGAGCGCTACAGCACCTATTTCTCATACCTGTCGCTTTTCACTTTCTCCATGCTTGGCCTGGTGCTTTCCACCAACATCTTCCAGATCTACATGTTCTGGGAGCTGGTGGGCGTATCGTCATTCCTCCTCATCGGATATTATTTCGACAAGCCATCCGCCGTTGCGGCGAGCAAGAAAGCTTTTATCGTTACGCGTTTCGCTGATCTCGGATTTCTCATAGGCATCATGATCTTGGGATTTGGCGCAGGCAGTTTGGATTTCGGTACCATCATCACCCGACTCTCCACCGATCAAACGCCAGAAGTGTTGGCTATGAGTGCCGCCTCCTTCATGGGTGTTTCTGCACTGACTTGGGGACTCATGTTGGTGTTTATGGGTGGCGCCGGAAAATCGGCGATGTTCCCCTTGCATATTTGGTTGCCCGATGCGATGGAAGGTCCTACACCGGTCTCAGCGTTGATTCACGCAGCAACGATGGTGGTGGCGGGTGTGTATTTGGTGGCACGCATGTTCCCCGTGTTCCTGAATGTTCCTGTGGCACTTGATATCGTTACCTGGGTGGGTGTGGCTTCCGCCGTATTCGCCGCTATCATTGCCTGCACCCAAACCGACATCAAGCGGGTATTGGCCTACTCCACCATGTCGCAGATCGGATACATGATGTTTGCCTTAGGTGTTTCCGGTGGCGGCGACGCAGGAACGGGTTTCACTGGTTCATTGTTCCATTTGTTTACCCACGCCTTCTTCAAATCGTTACTCTTCCTCGGCGCTGGCGCTGTCATTCACTACGTGCATAGCAACGAAATGCGCGACATGGGCGGACTTCGTAAGTATATGCCCATCACACACGCCACCTTCTTGCTGGCATGTTTGGCGATTGCAGGTGTACCGCCGTTGGCGGGATTCTTCAGCAAAGAAGAGATCCTCTTGGCCGCATGGAACAGCAATCCTATCATTTACTTCATCGCACTGGCCACTTCCGGCCTCACGGCATTTTACATGTTCCGTCTTTACTTCTCCATCTTCCATTACAAAGACCATAGCGCCGCTGGCCACGGTCACCATGGCGAAGGTGGAGTAACGATGATGCTGCCATTGTTGGTGCTCGGTGCTATGACCGTTGGAGCGGGATTCCTGCCCTTCTCGGAATATGTAACCACGGACGGCGTGCCACGCGACATGCATCTGCACCTTACCTTCAGCATAGCACCGGTGCTCACCGCATTGGCGGGCATTTTGTTTGCGATGAGCATGTACCGTCGCGAAAGCGACAAACCCGCAAAGATGGCTGCGGCATTTGGCAGTTTCTATCACTGGGCATATCGCAAGTTCTTCATCGATGAGATTTATCTCTTCATCACCAAAAGATTTCTATTCAATATCCTGGGGAATGCTGCCGCCAAAGCCGATCGTCAAGTTGTGGATGGCGGCGTGAATGGAATGGCTAATTTAACCGCCACCATTGCTTACCACCTCCGCGGTTTGCAATCGGGCAACGTCCAAGCCTATGCCATTTGGTTCCTGGCAGGCGCATTGTCATTGATCGTATTCATCATTTATCTTTTATTCTAAAGGAGCTTCAAATGGATTTAAACCTGCTGATCATAGCGCCGCTCCTCACCTCTTTGGTGTTGCTGTTTTGCAACGGCCTGAACCAATTGCGCAACGCGTCGCTCATCGGTTCGGTGGTGCAGTTGGGGTTGGCCTTGTGGCTTTTTATGAGCTATACCGCTGAGCGTGCTGCAGGCAATACCGCTCCCATGCTGTTTACTGCCGACACCACATGGTTTGAACATTGGAACATCCGTTATATCACAGGAGTGGATGGCATTTCGGTGGCCATGATCCTACTCACGGCATTCGTGGTAGTGGCCGGCGTATTGGTTTCCTGGAAGGAAGACCGATTGAGTAAGGAATTCTTCTTCCTGCTGATGCTATTGAGCGTGGGTGCCTATGGATTCTTCATTTCATTGGATTTGTTTACACTCTTCTTCTTCTTGGAAGTGGCCGTGATTCCCAAGTTTTTGCTCATTGCCATTTGGGGTAGCGGCAAAAAAGAGTATTCCGCCATGAAACTCGCCTTGATGCTGATGGGCGGGTCTGCATTGGTGTTTGTGGCGCTTGCCGGTGTTTATTTCAATTCGGGGGGCACCTTCGCCTTGACGGAATTGGGATCCATTCAAATCCCCATAGAGGCCCAACGATTCTTCTTCCCATTTGCATTCATCGGATTCGGCATCTTCACCGCCATCTTCCCGTTCCACACCTGGGTGCCGGATGGACACTCCTCTGCGCCTACGGCGGCTTCCATGTTTTTGGCGGGTATATCCATGAAGCTGGGCGGTTATGGCTGCTTACGCATGGCTGTGACATTGATGCCTGATGCCGCCAACGAATATTCGATGTGGATCATTGGGTTATCGGCGGTTGCGATCATTTACGGAGCGTTTGCCACCATGATGCAAACCGATTTGAAATACATCAACGCTTACTCATCCGTGAGCCATTGCGGGTTCGTACTGTTAGGCATTGGCATGCTCACGAAGACGGCCATCACCGGTGCCGTGTTGCAGATGGTATCACACGGATTAATGACGGCCCTCTTCTTCGGTGCTATTGGCATGATCTACGCACGTACGCATACGCGTGATGTTAAAGCGATGGGCGGACTATTGAAGGTGATGCCTTTTATATCCACCGTGTTTGTCATTGCAGGTTTATGCTCATTGGGATTACCTGGTTTCAGCGGTTTCGTTGCGGAGATGACCATCTTCATGGGATCATGGGAGAACCCTGGCATGTGGTACAAAATCGCCACCATCGCAGGCTGTGCCTCTATCGTGGTTACGGCGGTTTACATCTTAAGGGCGTCCGGCAAAGTAATCATGGGTCCAATGGCGAATGAAGAACACCGTTTGTTGGTGGATGCCAGTTGGAATGAAAAATTGGCTGCCGTGGTATTGTTGGTTGGTATTGTAGCGATGGGTGTGGCGCCGTTTTGGTTGATGGATCTGGTGGAGCCCGGATCGGCTGCCATCATGCAAAAGATATCAGGAATTTGAAATTGAATTGAAACAAGAACTGGCATGTTGACCGAATCACTCATGTTGATGAAAAGTGAGCTCCTACTGGTGCTTTCCCTGTTCGTCATCCTCATTGCCAAAATCGCCCAGAATGAATCGGAAGATTTGGCAACGGCCAACAATCGTTTGATGGCTTGGGTAAACGGACTGCTGGTTGTAAACGTGGCCGTGTTTTTCGTGGATGGCGGTGAAGGGATGTTGTTTGGCGACATGTTTGTGCACGACCCACTCCGTAACCTGCAGAAAGGTATTTTGATGTTGGGTGCCTTGGTGGTTTCCTTCACCAACTCGGGATGGATTCGCAACCACAAACATGCGCACGAGTTCTATCTTTTGTTGCTCACCTCATTGTTGGGCATGTACCTGATGGTATCCACCGATAACCTCCTCATGTTTTATTTAGGATTGGAGATGGGTACGATTCCATTGGCGGCCTTGGCTAATTTCGATATGGAGCGCAAACGTTCCTCTGAAGCTGCGTTTAAGATGATCATGATGTCGGCATTTGACTCGTGCATCCTACTGCTGGGCTTATCCTTCACCTACGGCATGACAGGTACGCTGAACATTGAATTATTGTCGGTGACGTACAGCACTACGCCCTTGCACATCTTCGCGTTGGTGATGCTGGTTGCCGGATTCGGATTCAAGATTTCGGCTGCGCCCTTCCATCTATGGACGGCTGATGTATATGAAGGAGCTCCTGCGGGTATCACCGCTTTCTTATCGGTGGTTTCAAAGGGAGCGGCCCTTTTTGTGATGACCAGTGTATTATACCGCGCATTCCCTCAATTGGAACCTGCCTGGTATGTGATACTGTTTGTGATGGCCGTGGCCACCATGGTGATTGGTAACTTGTTTGCATTGCGCCAAACGAATATCAAGCGCATGCTGGCCTTCTCCTCCATCGCTCAAGTGGGATTCATTTTGGTGGGGATGTCGTCGGCCAGTGCTGCCGGATCAGCCACCATCGTGTATTTCGTTTTGGTATACCTGGTTTCCAATTTGGGCGCGTTTGCGGTTGTGTCCATTATCAGTGCCGCCACCGGACGCGAGCAAATCTCTGACTATGCCGGGTTGTACAAAACCAATCCCTGGCTCACCTGGGTCATGGCCATATCGTTGTTCTCCTTAGCGGGCATTCCACCTACTGCGGGCTTCTTTGCCAAGTTCTTTTTGTTGTTGGCGGGGGCAGCGCGCGAGAATTGGCCATTGATCATCGTTGCATCCTTAAATATGGTAGTGGCCTTGTATTATTATTTGGTGGTCATTAAGGCCATGTTTACGGGTAGCAACGAAAACCACATACCACCCATCAAGGAAGGTGGCTTTGCCTTTGCGGGCATGGTAATCTGTTTGATTGGCGTATTGGTTGGCGGG
>JBMTLM010000058.1:0-8431 GCA_049431185.1 Bacteroidia bacterium
GAATTATCTACATCAGACCGCATCATCCACACCCAAAAAATTCTCATTCAACGCTAAATATGACCCCCACAGCAGAACAACCTCAAGGGTCTTCAGGCCTTTCTGGAAAAAACCCCATCGATTCCGTCACGGTGATGAATGAGTTGGTCCTTCCCAACGATACCAATGTGCTGAATAACCTTATGGGCGGACGGCTGCTTCATTGGATGGACATTTGTGCTGCCATCACCGCGCAAAAACACAGCAGTCGAACAGTTGTTACGGCCAGCGTTGACAATGTGAGTTTTCAGCGAGGCATACGCCTGGGGAATCTTGTAACACTCACTGCGCGCGTAACACGCGCTTTCCATACCTCTATGGAAGTCCATCTTGAGGTTTGGGCAGAAAACATCCCTGCACGGGAGCGCTTCCGCTGCAATGAAGCCTATTTTACATTCGTAGCGGTAGACCACAGCGGGCACCCCATACAGGTACCAGAACTCATCCCTCAGAATGAAAGCGAACAGAAATTATTCGATGAAGCCTTGAAAAGGAGACAACTGCGGCTGGTATTGGCGGGTCGAATGAAACCATCAGAAGCCAACGAACTAAAAACATTATTTATTTAGTGGGTTTGTCGGGGTCGACCTTCTGCTGGCTCAAATCAACTGGTCTTCCATATAAATCCACAATCAGAGGGCTTCCCTTGGTGTCGAAACGCTTTAGTTTCTCCTCAATGGCAGCACGCTGACCAACGCAAATGATGTAGGCATGATCCGGAAAAATATGTTTGCGGGCCATCCCCTGCACCATCATCGGGGAAACATCATTTAATACTTTCAAGTAATTTCGGTAATGGTCGGGCTTCAAGCCAAAGCGCTCCATTTCAATGGCAAACTGAGCCAAGGTACGTGGGTTTTGAAGCGCAATGGCGAAGGTGCCAGTGAGGTATTTCCGAATGCCATCGACTTCTTTCAAGGGAGGAATTGTATCCCGCAATCGATTTAATTCATACAAAAACTCGTGTACCGCACTGTCTGTGACCTCGGTTCGGACCTGAGCATTGGCGTTGAACATGCTCGATAATGGATCCTTGGACAAGCTGCTGTAGGCGCCATAGGTAAAGGCATGCGTCTCACGAAGGTTATTGAATAGGCGAGCATCACCACCACCGAGCAGGGTATTCATCACTGAAACAGGGATAACATCGGGCGAACTGGGCGGAAGAGAAACGGGATGAACAATGTTTATGACCGTTTGCACCGCAGACGGGCGATCTACAATCACCACCCTGGTTTCTGAAGGTGGCTCAGGGGTAGCATAGGACGGTGAGGGAGCAGGGCCGCTTTTCCATGAACCGAATGCCTTGCGCACCAATGACTCAGCCTCCGCCCGACTGATATCACCAACAATGGCCATATAGGCCAAATTCGGACGAAAATAATTGTCAAAAAAATTGCGGCAAACCATTAGATCGATCAACGCAACAGATTGTTCGGTAGTGATTTGTCCGTAGGGGTGGTTGTTGCCATACACCATAGCACGACGAACATTGGCTGCAATGGCGCCTGCATCGTCCTTTTCCGTCTGAAGTCCGGATATAGTCTGCTTTTTGATTCGATCGAGTTCCTCCTGACGAAATTCATTGTTCAAAATCAAATCACTCATGATTTCAAACAATTCAGTCTTGTAGCGCGACAAAGAAGAGGCGTAGAATCCGCCCGAACTGGTGGAAAGCGTGGCACCCAGACGATCGATGGCCTCGTCAATTTGCTCCTTGGACTTGCTTTTTGTACCTGTTCTCCACAATGAACCCGTAATGTCCATGTATCCGGCCTGAGGTCCCTCAACGGGCGGCACAAAATCCAAAACCATGGAAACGGAGAGGGTAGGCAACTTGCTGTTGCTCACCACAAACACCTTCATGCCATTGTCAAGCGTGAACCGTTCAGGGGTTGACAAATTGATTTCTGGTGCTGGCCCAGGGGCAGGGCGTAAAGAACGATCAAGGCTTTGTCCGTTTACAATGGTCGCGGCCCAAACAAAAAATACCGAGACTGGAAAAGAAAAAAATAATTTCATACGTGAGAAGATGGGGATCCCTTTAGGACTTTGGCTTGGGTAAGTAATATAAGCTGGTTCGGTTCGATGGCACCAAGTATTTTCGTGCCGCTTCGCGAATGTCTTCACGCGTCACTTTTCGGTACAGGTCCATTTCTTTATTGACCATTCCCGGGTCGCCTTGATACATCCAATAATCGGATAAAGTCTCAGCAATGCCTTCTACGGTAGCAAGAGAATTCACAAATGTATTTTCAACCTGATTGATCAGCTTATCATATTCTTCCTGCGTGATCAGCTCCGTCCGAACCCGATCATACTCCCGCTCCATTGACTCCTCGAGTTGATTGGGCTCAACCCCCATATTCACAATACCAAACATAAGCGATACACCCGCCTCTTTCATCGCAATGGGGTAGGCCCCCACAAACAATGCCTTTTGTTGTGAGTTAACAATACTCTTTTGAAAGCGACTACTCTCACCTTCTGAGAGCAAGGTGGCCAACAAATTGACCGCGTGATACTCAGGCGCCCCCAATGCTGGGGTTTTGAAACTATGAATGACCGCTGGCAACTGTATGTTGTCATAAACCTGATCACGAACCTCCTTTTTCTGAATCGGTTCCTTCACCATAATTCTCTTAATTGGCGTTGCTCCGCGAGGAATACCACCAAAGTAACGCTCAATCCACGCCTTAGTCTGCTTGGAATTGATGTCGCCCGCTATACTGAGAATCGCGTTGTCAGGGACATAAAATTTCTTGTAAAATGCATAAAACTCTTCTTTTTTCGCTGCATTCAAATGTTCCATAGAACCAATCACCGAACGCCGATAGGGGTGCCGGCTGAAAGTGCGCGACATCGTTTCATCAAGCAATCCACCATAAGGTGTGTTTTCTAAACGCTGACGGCGCTCCTCCTTGACCACTTCCCGCTGCGTTTCGATTCCCTTATCATCAATCTTCGCATGAAGCATCCGTTCACTTTCCATCCACAACGCAAGTTCCAATTGATTAGACGGCAATATTTCGAAGTAGAACGTACGGTCTTTAAAGGTATTGGCATTCAGAACGCCACCGTTTTCCTTCACCAATTTCATGTATTCGCCCCGTGCTATATTTTGGCTTCCTTCAAACAGAAGATGTTCGAAAAAATGAGCGAATCCCGTACGTGTAGGGTCTTCATCCTTACTGCCTACATGGTAGGACACAGTTACCGCCACGATAGGTGTTTGCCTATCTTCATGGAGGATCACCTTCAAACCGTTAGGCAGTGTGTATTGCTCAAACGATATCGAATTCTGGGCTAAAGTTGTTTGTGCCAACAGGCTTAGTAAAATAAAAAGGGAAATCGAAAAATTCAAATATCCACAGGCAAACCGAGAAGATAAATTCATACAAAATTTATTCAAATAAAGGATTCAGAAACTCAAAAATTAAAAAACATTGAAGTGTATAATTGAGGGTAAAATATGTATGATGCTAGGACAACACTGGAACATTCCACCCATAGGGATCAGGAACCTCACCCATTCGCATCTGCTCCAAATGCTTTCCCAGATAAAGTGAAATTTCCCGCTCTTGCGTCGGACGAAGTTCCATGCGAAAACCCTTGTAGGTGACACTAGAAATGGGGGCCACAGTGGCCGCAGTACCCGTTCCAAACATATCCAAGAGACGTCCGTGGTTGTAGGCCTCAAAAACTTCTTCAATAGATATTTTACGAACTTCTACTTTATAACCCGCATCTTTAGCCATACGGATCACACTGTCGCGGGTGATGCCCTCAAGGATGGTCCCATCGGCAATGGGGGTGACCAGGCTTTGGTCAATTTGGAAGAACAGGTTCATCGTACCTGATTCCTCGACGTATTTCATTTCCCGGCCATCGAGCCAAACCAATTGATCAAAACCCTGTTGGCGAGCATTTTTCAGGGGCATCATACCGGCAGCATAATTACCAGCCACCTTCGCATAGCCAGTACCCCGAGGGAAGGCCCGTACATAATCATCGCTCACCTTCACATGGATCGCCGTTTGGTAATAGCGCCCAACTGGACAGCAAAAAATGACAAAACGGTAGTTTTCAGATGGTCGAATTCCAACATATTCGTCGGTAGCGAACATGAAAGGACGAACGTACAAAGAATATCCTTGATGCTGTGGGATCCAAGCCTCATCGATTCGAAGCAACTCCATCAATCCATCCATGAAAAATTCTTTGCCAATGGCGGGCATACACAAACGTTCGGCGGATTTATTCATTCGCTTGTGGTTGTCTTCCGGACGAAAAACAACGGATCGACCACTCGTTTGGCGAAATGCTTTCAAACCCTCAAAAATTGACTGTCCATAATGTAAAGCCGAGGTCGCCGGGCTTAAAGACAACGACTGATAGGGCATTATTCTTGGATCGCACCATTTCCCGTCGCGGAAATCACAGAGAAACATATGATCTGCAAAAGTGGATCCGAAAGGAAGGTTGTCAAAATCAACTTGAGATAGTCGGGAGACGTCGACACGGGTAGTTTGTAGTCCTTGCATTTTGTTTTTATTAGCGAAAATTCGCTTGAATTACGACTTACAAAAATACATGAAGTAGGTATAATTTTGTACGGATTTTAAGTCAAAACATTATATTTAACTATAACACATTTCAAGATGCCTAAAATATCAGATTGGGGTACTATTCAATCGCCTGAACTATTCCAAAGATTGTTTTTCGATGAAGCGCTGATTTATGCATCTGAACATCAACGGGGGCCAATAGCGCCTATGCTGGCGCAGTCACCCGCTCCCTATGCTGGAAAAGTCATTGTCTTGCTGCCAGAGTCACCTACAGATAGTCAGCAGTCACTTTTAAACAAAATCTTGAGTGCCTGTGCGTTATCTCAAAATCAAATCGAAACCATTTACGGAATCCAAACCAAAGACTCCATCCGAACATTCGCAGGTGCGCGTTTGGTATTGGCTTTTGGTGCTTTGTCCGATATTGAACCAAACCACATGGAACAACAGCATGACATCAAGTTTATCCCATGCCAGACGCTTGGCTCTCTAGAAACAGATGCAAGTGCGAAAAAACTGCTTTGGAACAGCCTCAAAAAATCGCTACTGGCATGAATCATATCTGGTTTGCATCACACAATACACACAAAATTCAGGAGCTGGAATCGCTGCTCAACCCAATGGGCTGGAACATCCGTGGAATAGGGGAGGCGGGATTACAAGACGAAATCGATGAAACCGGCCTTGACCTCAAGGAAAACGCACGGATCAAAGCGGAATTTGCCTTTGCGCGATTGAAAGAAACCTGCATTTCCGACGATAGTGGTTTAGAAGTTGATGCCCTAAATGGTCGGCCTGGTGTACACTCAGCACGTTTTGCTGGTCAACCTCCAGACAGCACCAAAAACATAAACCTCCTGCTCGGCAACATGCAGGGGCAGGTCAACCGTAGGGCCCAATTGAGAACCATCATATGCTTGATGTGGGCCAATACTGCATACTTTTTTGAGGGAAGTGTTGCCGGTCAAATCACTTTAGAACCCCGTGGTGCGGGCGGATTCGGCTACGATCCAATTTTTATGCCCAATGGATACCACGAGACCTTTGCCGAAATGCCCAGCGAACTAAAAAACAGCATGAGCCACCGGGCGCGTGCTGTTCGTCAACTGATCGATTTTCTCAATGCAAATAAGAGCAAAATTATTCTTAATTCATTAAAATAAAGAACTTTATCAATCTTTAGATGAATGATTGATGTAGCCATAATCCACCAGCGTTGCCGCGTTGTCGGCCGCTTGAGTAGCCAGCTGGTCGCACCGGTTGTTGTATGGATTGTCGGAATGCCCTTTCACCCAAATAAATTGGGGTGACCATAAACGAAGAAGGGGTACCAATTCCTTCCACAAATCAGGGTTCTTGACTTTGACAAATCCCTTCTTCTCCCATCCTTTCAACCAATTCTTGTTGATGGCATCGACCACATAGCGAGAATCGGAATAGACCCGGATCTGGTGCCCATTGCCCTTAAGTGATTTCAATCCAGCCAGAACAGCCATTAACTCCATTCTATTGTTGGTGGTGTACTGATATCCTGCCGAAAGTTCCATTCGGGCTGTTCCGCTCATCAAAACAACCCCATAGCCACCTCTTCCGGGATTTCCGCGTGCCGCCCCATCAGTATACATATAAACCTCTGCCATGCCCTTAAAAACAGTGATGCAATGCTATAAAATTCCAGCGACACTAAAAGTACTTCCTGAAATCAAGATAAAATCATGAGGACCTGAAGCCTGCCGGGCCGCCTCCAAAGCTTGTGCGAGTGAGGCAAATGATTGCCCGCTCAAACCTTCCGCCTCGGCTTCCATACGCAGTACATTCGCGTCTAATCCACGAGGCACATCTGCCCGGGCAAAATAGTAGCAAGCATTTTTGGGCAAAAGCGACCAGATTCGTGCGCGATCCTTATCGGATACCATCGACCAAACAATATGTAATTTTTGGTATGGCGTTCGTTCAACCTGGTCCATTACCGCTCGAATGCCTGCCTCATTATGTGCTGTATCAGCCACCACCAAAGGGGAATGCCCCAACACCATCCAACGACCCATCAGTCCTGTTCGCTCCTGCACATGCGACAATCCCATTCGAACCGTTTCATCTGAAATATTCCAACCCATGCCACGGAGAACCTCAACAGCAGCTAAAACGGTGGCGATGTTCTTCGACTGATAATGCCCCCTCAAATCGCACAACAAGGCAGAATCAACAATTTTTCCTAAACGAACCACCTCCCAGAGGCCACCATCCGAATGCTCGCCTACACTGTTTAGTTGAAACTTTTGGGATGCAAACTGGAGCAGCGACCGTTTCTCATTGGCCACCAACTGAAATACAGGCGCTGTTTCCTCCTGAAATTCACCCACCACCACAGGTACATCAGCCTTAATGATACCCGCTTTTTCGCGGGCGATATCGGCTAATGTCGGGCCCAGCAATTCAGCGTGGTCCCAACTAATATTGGTGATCACAGACAAAACTGGTTGAATGATGTTTGTGGCGTCGAGTCGACCACCCAATCCCGTTTCCACGACGGCCACATCGACCGATTGATCGGCGAAATACTGGAACGACATCGCCACAGTCATTTCAAAAAACGAAGGTTCAAGTTGTTCAAGGTCTTTGCGAAGGCGTCGGGTCATGGCCACAACTTCCTCTTTCGACATCATCTGGCCGTTGATGCGAATCCGCTCCCGAAAATCAATCAAATGTGGGGAGGTATAAAGCCCTGTTTTTAGTCCACTTGCTTGAAAAACTGAAGCCAACATATGAGATACGGAACCCTTACCGTTTGTGCCGGCGATGTGTACCGAAACAAATTTCTTTTCTGGATGGCCCAAATGCGCGGCCATGGCACGGATCCGACTTAAGTCATTGCGGTAAGCCGCCGCACCGATCCTTTGAAACATCGGTAAGCGATCATAAAGGTACTGCAGCGTTTGTGCGTATTCCTCAGCCGTATGGTGCATCTGTGATCAATCCAACTCAAACCTGAACGTAACGGTACCCGACTGAAAGGGGGGAGTAGTTTGGTTATCGGCCGCACTAAATCTGAATTTGCGTGCCGAGCGTTTGCAATTTTCAACAATATCGGGGCGACTGATGGTCGATTTTTTTGTATTCAATTCGGCTTGTACTACTTGGCCTTGTAGATTTACAGAGATTGACAGCACCACCACCCCTTGTAACTGTGAATCATCGTTGGGCTTGTCCCACGACAATAAATTTCTACCCTGTAAGGAAAAATCGGGCGAACCTATCAAACCATTGTTTCGGGGATTTCCCTCTTGTCCACCCTGCGGCTTGCCATCCCGACTTCCTTTCCGGCCAGACGCTCCAGAATCTCCGCTTTTCTCTTTGGATGTACTTCCAGGAAATAAGGCTCTTTGGTCGATCGGGTTGGATTCATTCTGTGCTCTGGGCTTGGCATTTTCTTCGCGCATGGATGGAGCTTCGTCCTGATTTTGGGTCACCCATCTTTTGTTGCCATCTTTTTGCTTTTGTTCCGTTGTCTCAGTCGCGTCTGCCCGTGGCCGTTCTTCGGCTGATGCCGCGCGGTTCTTTTGATGCTGATCGGTTTTTCCATCCCCATTTAGTTCCCCACCAAATTGAATGGCAATCCCCTGCTCAAGGGGTGGGGGGAATGGTGCTTCGAGCGTGAAACCAAGCATGATCAATAAAAACAGACCATGGATGGCCACACTTACGATCAGGCCATTCCGCCTACGGCCTTGATCGTCGTTTTTAGTTTGTTCGGTTGCCATTTTAATGAATTCAATTATTCAGATGGCTCAGTGGCCAAAATCATTTTCAGGTTGAGTCGATTG
>JBMTLM010000059.1:0-8409 GCA_049431185.1 Bacteroidia bacterium
ATGTTGGTCAAGGTAACCTAGCCATTGGTGCTGATTTGGGGCTGGTTCAAAAATCACTCGGAGGTGATTTCCGATTCATTGACGCAGATGATCCTTTGATTCCAACATCCGAGCAATCCGGCTCTGTGGCTCCGGACTTTGGCGCGGGTATCTATTATAATTCAGACAAGTTTTATGCAGGCGTTTCGGCATCTCACTTGACAGAGGGAGAGGTTGATTATGGTGATTTCTCCACAAAATTGGCACGTCATCATTATTTGATGGCCGGTTATCGCATTGAATTCTCACCATCCATGTCGCTTACACCGGCGGTCTTCGTGAAGAATGTGGCTGATCAAACCCAGATAGACATCAATGCCAACCTTGATTTCAACAACCGTTTTTGGGCGGGTGCCTCCTACAGGCTAGAAGATGCCATCGTGGTCATGGCCGGATTAAACATCATGCCAAACCTTCGACTAGGTTATTCATACGACTTAACCACATCTGAATTGAAAAACTATAGCAGCGGCAGCCATGAAATCATGTTGGGCTATTGCTATAAGATTAAAAAGAAAGTCACCCCCATCATCCGTAACGTAAGGTTTATGTAGGATTTTCGCCATTTCGGGTTCGGACGCAACCTAAATTGGCTTTGAATCGTAATAAATCATCGATTCCGACGATATGATTTCGTTCGAATTGATTTATAATATAATAAGATTGCCAATACATCGTTAAGAATCAGACCGGGTATTAATAAAATACAATCATGAAAAAACTGATCATTTATTCCGCAATCATGCTGGTTATCAGCTCTTGTGGAGGTGGAAACCGCGGCCAACTTGTCGGGGTTCAGCCTAGGGAAAAATGGTATCAGGCCGATCCTTATGGTATGGTTTTCATACCGTCCGGAGCATTTAACATGGGTCCCAGTGACCAAGATGTGCCTTATGCAGTAACGGCCCAAAGCAGAACGGTTTCGGTTTATGCATTTTATATGGATAACACTGAAATCACCAACAACGAATACCGACAGTTCGTTCACTGGGTCAGGGATTCGTTGGCTCACCGACTCATCGGGGGAGACCATCTCATCGATGAAGGTGAATATGGTGAGCGCATCAATTGGCGTGAAAAACTCGACTACGAAGACGAAGAAAATGTAGAAACACTCAATGAATTGTTCCTTCCTGAGGCTGAGCGTTATTATCGTCGTAAAGAGTTTGATGCCCGTAAGTTCAATTTCGAGTATTATTGGATTGATTTACAAGAGGCTGCACAAAGAGCCAACCGCGAGCAAGGAAAGATTGATCGTTCGGTTTTCATTAAGCGTGATGTGATTAACGTTTATCCAGATACACTCGCCTGGATTCACGACTTCACTTATTCGTTCAACGATCCCATTACCAACATGTATTTCTGGCATCCATCCTATGATGAGTATCCCGTTGTTGGTGTGAATTGGAAACAAGCCCGTGCATTCTGCATTTGGAGATCCCAGTTGCTGAACAGCTATTTGATGTCCAATGGTGAAACCATGGTACAAGACTTCCGCCTACCCACTGAGTCAGAATGGGAATATGCCGCTCGTGGAGGACTGGATCTTTCACCCTATCCTTGGGGAGGTCCTTACATCCGAAACAGCCGTGGATGCTTCTTGGGCAACTTTAAGCCTATGCGTGGAAATTACCTGGATGATGGTGGATTTTATGCTGTTTCCGCTACATCTTATTGGCCTAATGACTACGGTTTGTATTGCATGGCTGGAAACGTTGCAGAATGGACCAGCAACGCGTATGATGAGTCTGCATACAATTTCCAACATGACTTGAACCCTGATTATGCCTATGAAGCGAAGGACTCCGATCCTCCTGTACTTAAGCGTAAAGTCATTCGTGGTGGTTCATGGAAAGATGTTGGATACTATTTGCAAACCGGCACGCGCACCTTCGAGTATCAGGACACATCCAAGAGTTATATCGGCTTCCGCTGCGTGATGAGTTTCATGGGTAGGGACAAGTCCGACTTCTAAATCTATTATGCTTCAGACAAACAAATCAATCAAATAAACAAACCTAACATTAACTTAAAAACATCTTAAAAAAATGGGATTAGCAGCAATGACCCAAAGCAAGGGTTTCAAGAACATGATGGCCAAGCTCTATGGTTTCGGAGCATCTATCGTAATTGTGGGAGCTCTTTTCAAAATCCAGCACTGGGAAGGTGCGGGACTTATGCTTACAATAGGTCTTCTCACTGAGGCCGTAATCTTCTTCTTTTCCGCGTTTGAACCTCCACACGAAGAGGTGGATTGGTCTTTGGTTTATCCTGAATTGGCTGGAATGCACGAGCCAGGTGCCGATAAGCATAAGAAGAAAAAGATTGCCGATCCCGTTTCTCAGGAACTTGACAGGCTTTTGGCAGATGCCAAAATCGGTCCTGAATTGATTCAGAGTCTGGGAACTGGTCTTCGTTCATTGGGCGAGAACACCTCCAAGCTGTCTGATATCACCAATGCCTCTGTGGCAACGGATGACTATGTAAAGAACGTTCAAACAGCCTCCAAGTCTGTTTCTGGTCTTGCTGGTGCCTATGAGAAGGCCACCCAAGCGATGAACAGCCTGAGCACCTCATCCGATGACGTTAAAGTATATAGCGACCAGGTGAGTGCCGCAGGTAAAAACCTTGCAGCCCTGAATGCCATCTATGAATTACAGCTTCAGGATTCCAACAAGAACTTGAAGGAAACTGCCAAGTTCTTTGCTGGCATCAATGAATTGATGTCAAACCTGAACGCTACCGTTGAAGACACCAAGAAGTACAAGGATGAGATTTCCAAGCTCTCTAAGAACCTGTCTTCTCTCAACACCGTGTACGGCAACATGCTTTCTGCGATGAATATCAACGCTGGTAAGTAATAGTCCTACCGAACCTGAATCTATTCCTAACCCTAAAAGAGAGAAAATAAGATATGGCTGGTGGTAATTTATCCCCGAGGCAGCGAATGATCGGGATGATGTACTTGGTGTTAACGGCCCTTTTGGCCCTTAACGTATCCAAGGAAATCATCAACGCCTTCGTAACGGTCAACGATAGTCTCGAGACATCTAATAAGAACACAACCTCCCGAAATGATCGGGTTTACTCCGACTTCAACAAGGCAATGCAAAATGATCCTAAGAAGGTGGGGCCATTCAATGATAAAGCCCAGAAAGTCAAGAAACTTTCAACTGACATGGTTGCTTACATCGATAAGCTCAAAACAGAGATCATCGTGAAGGTGGAAGGTCTGGAGGCCGGTGCGCCTGTGCCTGTTGCAAAGGACATCGCCCGAAAAGACGACTACGACGTGCCCACTCAAATCCTGTGTGGTGACAAGGCCGATGGTCGTGGTTTCCGTGCAACTGACCTCAAGAACGAAATTGATAAGTTCAAGAAAAGTGTCATTAGTTCACTTGACCCTGCTGACCAGAAAAATTTCCAAAGTCGTCTTGATCAGGTATTGGGCACCAAGGATCCTGCTCCAGATCAGGTGCGCGACAATAAAGCCACCTGGGAAATGATGAACTTTTATCACAACCCGGTGGTAGCTACTATTGCTCTGTTGACTAAGTTTCAGGCTGACGTGCGCAACGTGGAATCGGAAGTGATCAATCACCTGTACACGGCCATCGATGCCGGTTCGTTTAAATTCGATAACCTGGAGGCCCGCGTAATCGCTCCTACCAGTTACGTTTTGAATGGACAACAGTACAAGGCTGACATCTTTTTGGCAGCATTCAGTTCCACTTCAAATCCAACCATCACGGTCGGTGGATCTTCTATCCCGGTTGAAAACGGAATGGGTAAGTATACCGTTACAGCCTCTGGTGTGGGAGAAAAGAAGTGGGGTGGAGTGCTTCGAGTGAAGGACCCTGCTACCAACCAAGACAAGGATTATCCTTTTGAAGCTACCTACATCACTGCACCTCCCGCTTCCATCGTTTCAGCGGATAAGATGAACGTGTTGTATATCGGTGTGCCAAACCCGATGTCTATCTCGGTGCCCGGTATTCCCGATAACAATGTGACGGTATCGATCGGCGGAAGTGGCGTATCGTTGGCTAAAAACGGAAACAGTAAGTACACGGCTACTGCAACGGCCCAAGGAAAGGTCACCTTCAATGTTTCGGCCAAGATGGATGGAAAGAGCGTTTCGATGGGAAGCGTGGAATATCGTGTGAAGCGTATTCCTGATCCCGTTCCTTCTGTTGTCAACAACAAAGGCGGTAACATTCCCAAGAGCCAGCTCTCCGTTGCGCCATCTGTGAACGCCGTTCTGGAGAACTTTGATTTTGATGCCAAATTCCGAGTTACCAAGTTTGAAATGTTGGTGATCAAGAAAGGAAAGGATCCGATTGTCTGCAAACCTTCAGGAGGTAATACATTCACCCCTGAAATGAAAGCGGCAATGTCAGGAGCCGGCCCTGGCAGCAGGGTGATTATCGAAGGCATCAAAGCCCAAGGTCCCGATGGAACAACCCGTTCCCTTCCCTCATTGACTTATGTAATTCAATAATAATTTCACCACAACTGGAATTAACATGTCGGTCATGAAAGCAAAAAAAATCCTCCTGTTGCTGATATTGATATCAGTAACCCCCCTCGTCTCAATTGCTCAAAATGTTTTGGACGGTGTGTATGTTCGTGAACATAATCCACAACTCAGGGTGGTACCATTGTCATATCTCCGTGAGGCGGATGTAATGTGGTCCAAGAAGGTTTGGCGTATCATTGACTTGAAAGAGAAAATGAACCTTCCATTTGGCCAGCCAGAGGAGAAAATCAATGACCGACGCAGCTTGAATAGGATTTTGTTTGATGCCGTACTCAACGGGGAACTTTCATCCTACTCCGACGAAGAGTTCATCATGCCGATGACCCGGGAGGAATTTTCAAACTCCTTGATCAGACGCGATACAATCTACATCGAGGATGAAAACGGAATTTCCAATCCCGTAGCCACAGCCGACACATTATCGCCAACAGCCATCATTCAATATCGTATCAAGGAAGAATGGTTTTTCGATAAGCAACGGTCTGTGATGGATGTACGTATAGTAGGGATTGCACCATTGTATTTTTTGCGCGATGAGCAAGGAAACATTCGTGAAGGAATTCCACCCGCTCCGCTTTTCTGGATTTATTTTCCCGAAGCCAGGAACGTGTTTGCCAATCAAGAAGTGTTTATGCGGGGCAATGACTCAGATCGCCGTACATGGGATGATATCTTTATGAAACGAATGTTCGCCAGTTACATCTACAAGGAAAACAACGTGTTTGATCGACGCATTCAAGATTACGCTCAAGGCATGGATGCACTCCTTGAAGCCGAACGGATCAAGATGGATATCACCAATCTAGAACACGATCTGTGGGAATTCTAATCCGCGTCTGATGAATAAAACAAAAGCCCCGATACAAATCGGGGCTTTTTTATTTGCTTGATGATGCCATCATGCATTTGCTAATTGGTGTCTATTTCTGGAGTATCGATACCAGCCACCTCGAGTGTGTCTTCGAACGTCTTTCCATTCAATGGCTCTTCGCCCACGGGTAAAGTTTCCGCATCAGGAAAGTTCGGGTTGGTGCCCAGGTCCATTTCACAAACCGGACAAAGTCCAGCTTTTTGACTGCCGCTGTTTTCGCATAGCATGGGGCAGATGTAAGGGTTGATGGTGTCCTTGACACTGGTGGCGGCAGTTGCTGTGTGGGACGATCCCCCTTCATGCGTATGGGAGGTGTTTCCTCCGCATGAGGCAACTGAGAAGGCGATGCTAAAAAGAATGATTGATCTTGAAAGATTCATGGCTTGTGGTTGAGTTACATGTTTCTTCTGTATTGCCCACCGACCTCAAACAAGGCGCTGGTGATTTGACCCAATGAACAATGCTTCACCACTTCCATGAGTTTTTCGAACATGTTATGGTTATGGATGGCAGCTGATTGAAGCTGTTGAAGCATGGCTTCAGATGTATTTCGGCCACGTTGGTGAAGGTTGTTCAAGGTGGCTAACTGTTGTTGTTTTTCCTCCTCTGTAGCCCGAATGACTTCAGCAGGCAGAATGGTAGGTGAACCTTTTGATGAAAGGAACGTGTTAACGCCAATGATGGGCAATTCACCTGTATGCTTTAGTGTTTCATAGTAAAGGCTTTCTTCCTGGATTTTGCCGCGCTGGTACATGGTCTCCATGGCACCCAACACACCGCCACGTTCAGTGATACGATCAAACTCTGAAAGCACGGCCTCTTCTACCAGGTCAGTGAGTTCTTCAATGATATAAGACCCTTGCAAGGGATTTTCATTTTTCGCCAATCCGAGCTCGCGGTTAATGATCAACTGAATGGCCATAGCCCTTCTAACACTTTCTTCCGTTGGAGTAGTGATGGCCTCGTCGTAGGCATTGGTGTGAAGTGAGTTGCAGTTGTCGTAAATGGCATAAAGTGCTTGAAGCGTGGTGCGGATATCATTGAAATCAATCTCTTGCGCATGCAATGAACGACCAGAGGTTTGGATGTGGTATTTGAGCATCTGTGACCTTTCATTGGCCTGATACTTCATTTTCATTGCCTTCGCCCATATCCTTCTGGCTACCCTTCCAATCACGGAATACTCAGGGTCGATGCCGTTTGAAAAGAAAAAGGAAAGGTTAGGAGCGAATGCGTTTACATCCATGCCGCGGCTGATATAGTATTCCACGTAGGTGAAGCCGTTGGCCAACGTAAACGCCAACTGTGTGATCGGATTGGCTCCTGCCTCTGCTATGTGATATCCGGAAATACTGACGGAATAAAAGTTGCGAATGTTCTGCTCTATGAAATACTGTTGCATGTCGCCCATCAAGCGAAGCGAAAATTCCGTAGAGAAAATACAAGTGTTCTGTGCCTGATCTTCTTTGAGAATGTCTGCTTGAACGGTGCCTCTTACGGAGTTCAATGTTTTGGCCTTGATGGCGGCATATATATCCGCTGGTAATACCTGATCACCTGTTACGCCGAGCAACATCAGGCCGAGTCCGTCGTTTCCTTCCGGAATGGGATAGTTGTATTGGGGTTGGGTCGTCTTGGATTTAGAAAAAATCTGTTTGATTTTTTCTGCAACTTCGGACTGAAGACCTTTTTCACGGATATATTTCTCACACTGCTGATCAATTGCGGCATTCATGAAAAAGGCGGCTACAATGGAGGCGGGACCATTGATGGTCATCGATACGGAGGTGGATGGGTCGCATAAGTCAAAACCGGAGTACAGTTTTTTTGCGTCATCCAAACAACAAACCGAGACCCCTGAATTACCGATTTTTCCATAGATGTCAGGTCTCAAATCAGGGTCTTGACCGTACAAGGTAACGGAATCGAATGCGGTTGACAATCGTTTTGCCGGTAACCCCATCGATACGTAGTGGAATCGCTTGTTGGTGCGCTCTGGACAACCTTCTCCGGCAAACATACGGGTGGGGTCTTCGTTTTCCCTTTTAAAGAGAAATACACCGGCAGTGTAGGGGAATTCGCCAGGCACATTTTCCTGTAGCATCCATTTTAACAAATCACCCCAAGCTTTGAATTTTGGAAAGGCCACCTTGGGGATGCGTTGCCTAGACAAAGACTCAGAAAAGGTTTTCACCTTGAGCACCTTGTCGCGGACGCGGAATTCATAAAAATCGTTTTTATAAAGTGCAGCCTTGGCGGGTAAATCTTCCAACAGCTTTCGGTTTTTGCCATCTAGGAGCAACTCCAGTTCCGCATATTTCTTTTGAAGCGTTTGGATCAATTCATGGTCATCCTCGTCTACCAATGATTCGATGGTGGTTCGAATGGCAAACAGCTTTTGTGCAATCACGCACTGCTCTTCCACCCATCGGTCGTAACTACGGTTGTTTTCAGAAATCTCACTCAAATAACGGGTCCGGTGAGGCGGTATGATGAATATTTTTTCGCTTGGTTCTTCGGAAACCTGTAGCGATGATTTCAACGCGGCACCCGTTTTCTCAGCTATTGCATTCATCAACTTGCGATACAAGCGGTTCATGCCCGGATCATTGAATTGGGAAGCGATGGTGCCATAAACCGGAATGTCCTCATCGGGAGTGTCCCATAGCTGATGGTTTCTCTTATACTGTTTGATGACGTCACGCAAAGCGTCTGCCGCACCTCGTTTGTCAAATTTGTTGAGTGCAATCACATCAGCGAAATCGAGCATGTCAATCTTTTCAAGCTGAGTGGCCGCACCGTATTCGGGGGTCATTACATACAAGGCAACATCGCTGTGGTCGGTGATTTCAGTGTCGGATTGGCCGATACCGGATGTTTCCAGGATGATCAAATCAAATGCGGCAGCCTTGACAATGTCAACGGCTTCCTTCACGTGTTTCGATAAGGCAAGGTTGCT
>JBMTLM010000060.1:0-8351 GCA_049431185.1 Bacteroidia bacterium
CTCCGTACTCACCCCCTAATGCCAATCCCTGTAACAAGCGCAACAACAACACCAAGGTTGGAGCCCAAAAACCAATGGTTTCATAAGAGGGAATACAACCAATCAAGAATGTTGCCACGCCCATTAGCAGTAATGTAACCAAGAAGGTGTGTTTGCGTCCGATTAAATCGCCGAGCCTTCCAAAAAACAAGGCGCCAAAAGGCCGTACCACAAATCCAGCAGCAAAGGTCGCCAGCGTGGAAAGTAACGCGGCTGTTGGATTTTCAGCAGGGAAGAACTTACTGGCTATGATGGTGGCAAGACTTCCGAAGATGTAAAAGTCGTACCACTCGATCAACGTTCCCAATGAAGAGGCCGTGATCACGCCCTTGAGTCCTTTTGATGCCCCGTTTGGGTTCATAAAAACTTGTTTTGCATTTAAGTTGTAAGGTTACTATAAATTGTTGGAAGCGCAAAGTAGCATCGGTTATTCACATGCCAATCTTGAAACAGCGTTGACAAAATGTATAACAAACAGTAAATACCCTTACATTTATGGTAAGACATCCTTCACATGAGAAACCATTCGATTCGCCTGATGGTGCCTTTGGCGTTGTTGCTCCAAAGTGTCGTTTCATCATTCGCCCAGCCCCAATACAAAGACGTGGCACCGATTTTTTTCAGTAAATGTGCTTCTTGTCACCATGATGGCGGACCGGGTCATCACCCTTTCACCAACTACACCCAAACTGCCGCCTATGCCAGTCTGATACAAAATGCCTTGGTGGCTGGCACTATGCCTCCTTGGTCTCCCGATACCACTTACACAAGGTTCTTTGGTGAGCGCACCATCACCCCAGCTGAAAAAACGGCGATTTTGGATTGGGTCGCAGCCAATACACCTCCTGGGGATACCACCTTGGCTCCTCCCCCTCCGGTTTTTGGAACTACGCAACTGAATGGCGTGGCAAGCATGGAATTACAAATCCCGAATTATACCAGCACCGCATCCTCTACCGATAAATACGTATGCTTTTCATTGCCCACCAACCTCACCCAGGATCGTTATTTGCGTGCCTTTGAAATCGTACCAGGTAATGAGGCCATTGTACACCATGTCATCATCAATGTGGATTCAACAGGTAACACATCCAATAATTTATCCGGCACATGTTACAATCCACCTGGTGACTTCAGTATAGGCGGCTACACTCCGGGAGCGGCGCCCACCATCTTGCCTGGCCAAGCGCCACTGAAATTGGGTATGCGTATCAAAGCAGGATCTAAAATCGTGCTGCAAATACATTATCCAGCAGGAAGTGCCGGACAAGTGGATAGCACGAGGATTCGGATGTATTTCTATCCACAAAATGAGACCGGTATTCGGCCTGTGCAAGCGGCTACTCCGCTGCAGAATTGGAATTTGAACATCCCCGCAAACAGTGTCACGCCATTCACCGCCACTTACCAAGCGCTGCCTGTGCCTGTATCCGTTTTGGCCACCTTTCCTCATTCGCACCTGCTGTGTAAAAGCATTGTAAACTATGCTTGGTTAGGCAACGATACCGTGAAGTTAATCCGCATCAATGATTGGGACTTTGAATGGCAAGGTTTCTATACCTACAAGCGTCCCGTAAAGATTCCAGCCGGTTATCAATTGTTCGCACGGCATGTATATGACAACACCCTGATGAACCCCAACAATCCTAATAATCCGCCGCAAACGGTTACGGCAGGCCTTTCCACCACGGATGAAATGCTCTTTGATGGCTTCCTATTTACAACTTATCTCCCTGGAGATGAGCTGATTGATATCGAAAGTCTGTTGGTAGGCGATTCGCTTTTGAACACGGGAACTGGCCTGCCTGGAGCATCAGAATCAACTGTGAATCAGCTTTCTATGGCGTTCCCTAATCCTTCATCCGACCTCTTCAATATCCGCCTATTGGGCGAACAATGGGGCGGTTCAATATTGGAAATCAGTGATTTATCGGGCAGAAAAGTAGAGGAAATCAGGGTACCTGAGCCTACTGAAGGCAGTAGCATGGTGGTTTGGAATCACCAACGCACGACAGGACAGGCGGGTCTCTATTTCTACAAAGTCATTTCGAAAGACTTGCAAACCGCATTGGGGAAATTGGTGGTTGTAAAAAGCCGTTAATAACTACGCTTGAACCTGTTGATGGATGCGTTAATTGACGGTGGGTATTTGGTTAAATTTGTAACCCCGCCTCACTTGCCAACGGCTTCCATCGATGTCGATTTCGACCCATATCATTTCGCAAAAATTCAAGATCGGTAAAGCCGAGCGGATACAACAAAATCGACACAAGCCCTGCATCATTTGGTTTACCGGTCTGTCCGGATCCGGTAAAAGCACCTTGGCCAACGCCGTTGAGGAATTGTTGATGAACCAAGAGGTACATACTTATGTGTTGGATGGCGACAATATCCGGTTGGGCATTAACCGTGACCTGGATTTTTCGGCGGAAGGACGCAAAGAGAATATCCGCCGTATTGGTGAAGTGGCCAAGTTATTCGTGGATGCCGGTGTAGTGGTACTGACAGCATTCATCTCCCCTTTCAAATCAGACCGCGCAGCGGTGCGCTCATTGGTGGACAAAGGCGAATTCATCGAAGTCTTTGTTGATTGTCCACTCAATGTTTGCGAACAGCGTGATGTGAAGGGCTTGTACAAGAAAGCGCGTGCAGGAGAAATCGCCGACTTCACCGGGATTTCCTCACCATTTGAAAAACCTGAACAAGCGGAGATCACCGTCCATACCGATCAAATTACCATCGAGGAGGCAGCAACCAGGATTGCGAACACCGTTTTACAACAGATCCGAACCAGCTTATGATTCAATATAACCTTAACCACCTCCGCATTCTGGAGTCTGAAGCCATCTATGTGATACGGGAAACCGCTGCGCAATTTGAGCGTCCCGCATTGCTGTTCTCGGGTGGCAAAGATTCTATCGTGATGGTGCATCTCGCACGTAAAGCGTTTTACCCTGCACGCATTCCTTTTCCATTAGTGCACATTGATACCGGCCATAATTTTCCGGAGACGATTGAGTTCCGGGATTGGCTGGTTGCAGATGCCGGCGCACAATTGATCGTTGGGTCCGTACAGGAGAGCATCGACAATGGTCGAGTAACCGAAGAGAAGGGATACAATGCAAGTCGTAACATGTTGCAAACCGTGACCTTGCTTGATACCATCGAGCAACACAAGTTTGATGCCTGTCTCGGAGGCGCACGCCGGGATGAAGAGAAAGCACGTGCCAAGGAACGATTCTTCTCGCATCGCGATGAGTTTGGCCAGTGGGATCCCAAAAACCAGCGACCTGAATTGTGGAACCTCCTCAATGGCAAGAAACGCGTGGGCGAGCACTTCCGTGTGTTCCCGCTGAGTAACTGGACCGAAATGGATGTATGGATGTATATCGCTCAGGAAGAATTGCAAATACCTACCATCTACTTTGCCCATGACCGCGAGTGTGTGGTTCGTGATGGCGTCATCCTTGCCACATCGGACTTCATCCCGCTGAAACCCACGGAAACACCCGAGACGATGCATGTGAGATACCGAACGGTTGGTGACATGACGTGTACGGGAGCGGTGATGTCGAACGCCTCCAATATCATGGACATCATCGATGAGGTGGCCGCATCGCGCACGACCGAGCGTGGCACAAGATCCGATGACAAACGTTCTGAAACCGCGATGGAGGATCGTAAAAAACAAGGTTATTTTTAATCGAAACGCATTTCAAATAAAAGATAAGCATTGTCTAAGACTCGAAAAAGCTATTTGAACATGGAGATGCTGCGGTTTACCACCGCAGGCAGCGTGGATGACGGGAAAAGTACGCTCATCGGCCGACTATTGTATGACAGCAAATCCATCTTCGCCGATCAACTCGAAGCCGTAGAGCGCACCAGCAAGATGAAAGGATTCGAGCATGTGGATCTGGCATTGCTCACGGATGGCTTGCGCGCCGAGCGCGAACAAGGCATTACCATTGATGTAGCGTACCGCTATTTCGCGACGCCCAAAAGGAAGTTCATCATTGCTGATACACCCGGGCATATCCAATATACCCGCAACATGGTTACGGGTGCCTCCACTGCCAACCTGGCGCTGATCCTGGTGGATGCTCGCAAAGGGATTGTGGAGCAAACCAATCGCCATTCCTTCATCGCATCGCTGTTGCAGATACCACACATCATTGTTTGCATCAACAAAATGGATCTGGTGGATTACAGCCAGGAGGTGTTTGAAAAAATCGTTGAGGATTACCGTAAACTTTCCTTGAAGCTAGATGTGCGCGACGTGCAGTTTATCCCAATCAGCGCCTTAAACGGCGACAATGTGGTGGAGAAGTCGGATAGGATGCCCTGGTATCAAGGCGCCTCGCTGATGTATCTTCTGGAAACGATTCACATCAGCAGCGATGAAAACCATATCGACTGTCGGTTCCCCGTGCAGTATGTGATTCGTCCACAGTCACAGGAGCATCACGACTTCCGTGGATATGCCGGACGTATTGCCGGTGGCGTGTTTCGTCCGGGCGATACGGTAAAGGTGCTTCCGTCGGGTTTTACAGCAAAAATCAAAGAAATACATTCCTTGAAAAGCCTTGCTTTGAACGAAACCGTATCTGAAGCCTTTGCCCCCATGTCCGTTACCATGACCTTGGATTCGGAAATCGACATTTCGCGAGGTGACATGATTGTGCGTGAGAATAACATGCCGGAGGCCGAACAGGATATTGACATCATGATTTGCTGGTTGGGAGACAAGCCTTTGGCCATAGGGGGCAAGTACGCAATCAAACATACAACGCGTGATGTTCGTTGCGTGGTCAAGGATATCCGATACAAGATCGATATCAATACGCTTCGTCGTCATGAAACCGACAAACAAATTGGCATGAACGACATTGGTAGGATTCATATCCGAACCACTGCTCCCCTGTTCTTCGACAGCTACCGTAAAAACCGCATCACCGGTAGTGTGATCCTGATCGACGAAGGCACCAACGAGACCGTTGGCGCCGGCATGATTGTGTAAACAAAACTCAAGATGAGCGCAACCCCCATTATAGATAAGACCATAGAAGTGCAACTCCTCAAAACCGCCATCCATGCCGCGCATGAAGCAGCCAAGTCCATCATGGATGTTTACGAAAGCGGCGAGTTCGATCCCGTAGTAAAAAGCGATATGTCGCCGCTGACACGTGCAGACCGTGTTGCTCATGAAGTGATCACCGACATGCTTGCCATTACGCGCATTCCCGTATTGAGTGAAGAAGGCAGTTCAATGGATTATGCAGACCGAAAAAGCTGGTCGCAGTTTTGGCTGGTGGATCCATTGGATGGCACCAAGGAGTTTTTGAAAAGAAACGGTGAATTCACGGTGAATATCGCGTTGATTGAGAACCAACGTCCCGTTTTGGGAGTGATTTTGGTTCCTACCACCTCTACCTTATATTTTGGAGGACAACAATTGGGCAGTCATCGGATTGGAGATTTAAGTTTGGTAATTGATACGATGCACGATTTTGAGGCCCTGATGTCATCCGCCAAAGCGCTGCCACACCACGTATCACGTAGCAACATCACCGCGGTGGCCAGTAGATCACACCTGACAACAGAAACCTCTGTGTTCTTGGAAAATCTGAAATTGAATCACGGAGAAGTGGATATCATTTCGAAAGGAAGTTCCCTCAAGCTTTGTCTGGTAGCTGAAGGGGCCGCCGATGTTTATCCTCGAATGGCTCCCACGATGGAATGGGATGTAGCGGCCGGTGATGCCATTGCCAGTGCAGCGGGTTGTAGGGTGATTGACCATTCCACCGGAAAGCCACTACTTTACAATAAAGAGCAACTACTGAACCCGCATTTTGTCGTTTACGGGAAAGGATTCTCGACTGAATGATCCAATCCATCAGGAAAAAACTTTCAGAAAACCACCCAGCCGCTGAAGCCATACGCGGCAGCGCCACCAATTTCTTCATCCGAATCCTGGGACTAATCGCCGGTTATGCGTTCACCTTGATGGTGAGTCGACTGTTCGGTGCGAGCGTGCTGGGAGCACATACCTTGTCCACCACCGTATTGATGCTGTTCACGGTGCTAGGCAGACTCGGTATGGATACCCACATTGTAAAATCATTCGCAGCTGACCGGCTGCATAATCGCTGGGATCGCATTTATGAGATCTATAGGAAAACGCTTATTATTTCCGTGATCGTGGGCTTGATCCTGACCATTGCCCTTTATTTTTCGGCAGACACGATTGCCACATCCTTTTTTAACAAACCGCATGTGGCGCCGTATCTGAAATGCATTTCCTTTGCCGTGTTGCCCATGATTCTGCGCTTCATCAACTCCGAATGCTATCGGGGGTTTGGCATGAACAAGGATTATGTTTTTAGCCAGAACGTAGGCTATTTCCTATACGCCGCCGTGATCCTGGGCGCGTTATCATTGTTTTCGCAAGATGAATTATTGCCTAACGTGGCTTTTGTGGCAGCCTTGATTTTGCTTTCCATAACCAGCACTTTACATGTCTTGCAGAAAATCAAAAACAACACCACAACGATTTCCTCGGAAGTAAGTTATGCTGATTGGATCAAGTCCTCCTCGCCCATGATGATGGCAGGTTCATTGCTGCTCATCTCCGGATGGATCAACACATTGATTCTGGGGGCCTATAGAGGAGAAGAAGAGTTGGGCGTTTTCGCCGTCATCCTCAAGATCACCAATTTCGGAAACTTCATCATCTTGTCGGTTAACGGTATCACTACCCCCCGTTTTGCGCAGCTCCACCAATCTGGATCCACAGAAGAGCTCAAAAAATATGTCCGATTTTCATCCAAGATCATTTTCTGGGCTTCGCTGCCCGTGTTCATCATCATGTTTGTATTGAATGACTGGCTGCTCGCATTGTTCGGACCTGTTTTCCTGATCGGGTCGCAAGCCATGATGGTTTCAACCGCCGGTCGATTGATCGGTGCATTGACTGGTCCGACTGGGAATCTGCTTAACATGACTGGTCACCAGGTGGCTTTCCGCAACATCATGTTGTTGACCACTGCCTTGAACATCGGGCTGTGCTTTTTACTCATCCCAAGTTATGGCTTAATGGGATCAGCCATAGCCTCATCCTTGTTCATCATCACCTACAATATCGCCTGCGTGGTTTATATTCGCTATAAATTGGGCTTTAATTCCTTTTATACGCCATTTACGTAAATGGACCGTTCCCCATACCTGATCATCGGCGGAAGCACCAAGTGCGGAACCACTTCTCTGTTCAGCTACTTTGAATTCCATCCGGATGTATGTGCCTGCACGATGAAAGAGTCGCGTTACTTTTTGGAGCCCGGCTACAAGCTCATCGCACAAAAGCGCGACCATTCCGGCATTGACTCTTTCTCCGAATTATTTCCCAACTGCCCTGATAACAAGTTGCGGTTGGAGGCCACTCCCGACTACCTATATTCATCCATCGCATTAAACAGGATCCATAACGAGCTAACTAATGCCAAAATGGTTTTTATCCTGCGCAAGCCCATTGGGCGATTGGTCTCCTGGTTCAAATTTGCACGGCAACTGGGACTGATCGATGAAAAAATGAAATTGGATGATTTCGTGGAGATACAGCAGTCCTCGCCTGATGCTCCTCAACACTTGCGTTCATTGGAACAGGGACGCTATTCCGATTACCTGCAAAAGGCATATGCCATTCTAGGAAGCGAACGCATCATGATTTGCTTTTATGAGGATTTGGGAAAAGCACCGGAAGCCTTATGCAAAAGCATAGCGGATTTTGCAGGAGTGGATCCAAACTACTTTTCGGGATACGAATTCAAGGTGTACAATGCTTCCAGTCAAGGTAAAGCATCAAAGCCAACCCGGTTATTCCGTAAATTCAAGCGCTGGGTGAAACCCGTAAAGCAGCGCTTACCCTTGCAGGTCCGTAAAAAACTTAAATTGGCATCTTTCAGGATTGAAGGTATGTTGTCTAAAGGCATGGGGATCCAAAAACAAACCTTGGAGATGAATCAACCTACCATTGAACATATACAGCAATATTACGCAATGGAGTCTGAAAAGATCAAAGCAATTACTGGATTAACGCCTCCATGGGATTAATAACATGAAGTTCCGACTTTCCTGGGCCATATATTTCCTGTTCCTGTTCGTCCCTTTTGAGGTGATGATCTTGAAATACCTGCCGGTCAATGACCGGGTTTATGGCATGTTGTTGTTTGGTGTGGAAGTGTTCATCTACTTGATCGCCAGTATTGTACTGGTGCGATTTCTTTTATCGAAAAAAATGCCCAAAGGCACGCCCA
>JBMTLM010000061.1:0-8315 GCA_049431185.1 Bacteroidia bacterium
ATTTTTTGGAGGGATCTGCGGGCGTATTGACATCTAAACCAAGGTTGAGCAGCACTGAATTAGTTTGAATAAACCCGAAATACCAAGTGCCTGCAGTTAAATATACAGGATCCGTTAAATAGGTTTTGAATTGGTTCAAGCTGTCCAAATACACGGGAGTTTGATTAAACTTTTCATAGACCGGATTACCTTGCGGGCCGGATGCATTGCCAGACCATACCGCCAGCCTGAATTGTTGGGAGGCCACACTCACGCCGGACTGTGCAAAAAACATATTCAAAGCCCTAAGCGTATCGGCTTGCAACAGATCGAATCGGTAAGCGAGTTTGGCATTCACCCCATTGATGCCATAAGCCAATTCCGCAGTGCCGTCATCATAGGCGTAATAATCATAAAAATGCTGCCTGTGATATAATGTATCATTGTCCGTGAAATCATCAGGAAGGCCTCCGGATGTTTGACCAAGGGAGTAAACGATATCAAAATAAGTTTGACCAAGGGCGGATGGGTCTGCAAAATTGAAGAACGGAGTGATGGAGGCAGGTGGTGCAGCATTGGTGTTCAATGGAACGATGATGCTGTTCAATCCGCCTCCGCCAAACAACTGAACCTGGTTTCCATTTCGATCTATGGCCTTTCCCGAAACACTTAAGGGAAATGGACTCGAGTCATTATTATTTCGCACCAGCAAAGTGGCTGTATTATCCATCAAACCGGCTTGCTGAGCACTGCTTAAGCCGTTATAATGGGTGCACGGAATGGAAGAAAACCCATTCAAAAGGGAAAACCCCTGGTTCACAAAGGCGTAATCACGGCTAACATCATAGTTGGGCGGCAGGAATTTATTCAAATGAACATTGTCGATATTCCAGATATCCAACATGCCATTTTGTGAGCCAAAGTTTCTAAACCGAAACTTAAATCCCTTTTGGCGGAAGGCAACGTTGTCAATGCCAATTCGGACTTTCGTAAAAACCGTATCACCGACCGTTGCTCCTGTAGCGGACCACACCGATTGCCAAGATTGGGTCAACACATTATAAAACTGCAAAGAAATGGAGTCCGTAGGCTCGGGATTGTCGCCCCTACCCTTACGTTGATAGTGAAAGACCAGGTAAATGCTATCTGAAGGTAGATAAGGTGTTCCGCTTTCATCATCTGAAAGGTCAATCGGATGAGAGGTTAAAACATCACACAAACCATTGGCACCTGCATTGGCGTCGTTATAGGCATCACCAAATCGATCTAATCCATCAAACGTGGCCACGCCCACGGAAGGCGGATTAAGTCCAAAACCAAAATTTACAAAAACACTGCTGTCCGCCCAAATGGATCCATTCGGCCAAACGGTTTCCCGAGAAAAATCATCATAAAACGGCAGTTCCAACGTATCCATGGTAGAAGCTGCACGATTCGCGGAAAAATGGTTTTCAGTTGAAGTGCGCAAGGAGCCGTTTTGCTTCAACGGAATGGCATACTCAACACCATTTGTAAATACAGCCTGTTGCGACCAAACCCAATAAGGCATCGACAAAAAAAAGAAAAGCGGAAAAACACGCCAAGTAAAATCAAAAATCGTTTTCATAGGTATTGGGGTTGATGTAATTGGAATTCAAAGTTTCCTCGGATTCCGTCATGAACAAATCAACGGACTCTCCATAAAGAATTGTTTCCTGTATTCGGAACTGAGGGTTTTGTCGATACACCTTGCAGTTCAAGGAATCTCGCACAGTGGCATCAAAAAGCATCAATCCGGGTTTTAAACCAGATGCTTGGAGTACGAATACGGCCTCCTCAAAGGTCAGATTATACAAATTAGGCAATAGAACACGGCTCACATTCAAGCCCGCTCCAATAACTAAATCCACTACGGTGCCTTTGTCAATTTTCAATCCAGCCTCCACCTTTTTGCCTTTGATTTGCATTTCGAGTACGGCGTTCTTGGCAATGTCAGGACGCGGTATGATTTCACCCCTGACCAATCCGAAAGAATGCAACGTTGCTTCCGCCTGACGCAAAGAATTATCAACCAATGACGGCAGCTTTACTTCAGGAGGGTTTTTTCGGGTGATGGTAAAATACAACATACGACCTTCCTTGACGAGCGTTCCAGGGGCAGGATCCTGGTCCAAGATAAAGCCTGCTTTTTTCTTAGGGTCGTATGTGGAAGAATCGCTGATTTTAAATCGATACCCTTGATCCTCCAACAAGGCAATGGATTCAAAAAGGTTTTTATTAGTGAGATCCGGCACCTTGATTAAGTCGCCGTGACGGGTATAGGTGTCCAACCATAAATAGGTGCCTCCAAAAAAAAGCACTAGTATGCCAAATCCTGAAACCAGTAGCACTAAAAATCGTTTAGAAAACACAAAACCAATCAATCCCTTCATGGTAAAGTCGTAAATTAAATGGCCAATTTTGATTTCCGTTTCATTCCAAAATCGATGATCCTGTCGATAAATTCGTAAGGCTTATAATCGCTGATAGCGGCTTGGTGAAATATACATGTTGCTGGTGTCATGCCGGGAAGGGAATTGACTTCGATCACAAGCACTTCAACGGCTCCATTCTCAAAAATTCGAACAAAGGCATCAATCCTAGCATATCCCTCCACACCTAAAAGCCGTGCCGTGCGCTCCAAAACCTTCTTGACTTCAGACGAAATCCTTTTATTCTCGGCAGCATCGGAACTATATCTGGCTGGCGTGATGTTCTGACCTTGACCAGACAAAAACTTTTCTTCCAAGGATAGTACATCACCTTCCGACAAAGCCTCGGAGGCTTCAAAAACCTCGTATTCCAATTCACCATTGGACAAATAGGAGGTCATCAGCCCGCCGGTAATCTCCAAGAATCGTTGAGAGGAACCTTTTGCAATCAACTCCTCCACCAGGAAACGTTCTTTGCGAGGAAACTCTTCCTTGGGTTTGATTTTAAGCGTTTCAGCGGCGGCTGCGTTCAGCGTTTCATGTTCCCGGAATATCAGTTCACAGAATGCGTGCAGCTGGCCACTATTTCGAATGATTTTAACGGCGGAGCTACAGCCATCGTCAACGGGCTTGGCAATCAGCGGATATTGGAAATCCGACAAGATCGAATCCTCAAACTTGGCAGGATCCCTTCTCCAATCTTGGGCATGAACCAATGCGTGTTTAGCGGCATGAACACCGTTTTTCAATAAAATTTCGTTGGTCTCGTATTTATCGATGGTGATCTTGGATGACTGCGGACCAGAGCCATTATACGGCAAACCCACCCGATCCAGGTTTGATTGAACCTCTCCGTCCTCTCCAGGTCTGCCATGCAGCGCGATGAAAACACCATCGACCATTTCAGAGAGTTTTTCATAGGAGACCTCAAAAGGAGGCGTCAGTGAATTGCCGGAAGTAAAAAGGGCTGTTATGGAAGCAGACTCATCAATGATCTGTTGAAGAATGGGATGGCGGTCATAGTGAGCAACCTTATCCCTGATGTCGTCGGCATTATCCTTTAATAGGATATTTATCGGAATCACGTGTAGTTTGTGTGAGGCATGATTGCCAGACAAAAACACGGGTATGGGCAAATACTTCTCAGAGGATGCCAGCTTTTCAAAGATATTGCGCCCACTTTCAACGGAAATGTGTCTTTCGGATGAGTAACCACCCAGAATCACTGCAATTCGTTTTTTGGCGGTAGCCGCGGAATGGCTATCCTTAATGGCCTGTTGTAGCCGATCTAACAAAGCAGGGCTTTTAAAAATATCATTGGATCCGGTTTTCCGCCTACGCAAGGAACTATGAATTATGAAACTGATGAATTGCGATGGTGACAAACCAATTTCTGCCGCTTGATGGAAAAAAAACGAAGAGGGCAACATACCCGAAGTGGTATTGGGGTCATTCAATAAAATTCTTCCATCCTTGGTATAGAAACCATCAATTCGTGCATAAACACCAAAGCCTAGTGCTTTGAACAAACTACAGCATGATTGTCTGATTAAATCAATGACCTCCGTGGGTAAATCGATGGGTGTAATTTTCCTAGACAAGCCGGGAAGGTATTTGGATCGATAATCATAAACCTCGGCACCTTTTCGAATTTCAGTAGGCGGAAGGGCAAGAGGCTCTTGCTGTAATCCGTCAATCACAATGCAGGAAAACTCCTTTCCTTCAATGAATTTTTCAAAAAGGACCGTTTGTTCGCTGTCGACCGACTCCAAAACATATTCGTCGCCCGGCTCAGAGAACAGCTGATTAAGGTTCGATAGCAACTCTTCCGGATGGTAGATCACCTTCCCTTGTATCATAACAGGCATTCCGATCCCGTCGCGCATATCGGAAAGGCTTCTGACATACTCCACCTTCGTAGCAAAATCTATCGAGTTCCAAAAAGAGCGCTGAATACGACGAACAAAAAAAGAACGATCAACCGCTGCAACAAAGGATTCAACATCACTTCCATCAACAAACGACACACCAATCGAAGAACCCTGGTTAGCTGATTTCACCACAAACGGACTACCGACCTTCTGGATAACGGAGGCAAGCAATCCATCATGTTGATGCATCGCCATCCAAGCTTCCCGGTCAATGTGGGTATGCTCCAAAACCGGAAAACCATATCGTCCCATCAACTCCTTCTGCAACTGCTTATTCATCCCAATGGTGGATGAATATATTCCAGTTCCCGTATAGGGAATCCCCAAGAATTCCAGCAAACCTTGAATGCGACCATCTTCCCCATTGGTTCCATGCAGGCACAAGAACGCAAGATCAATGATGTTTGATAGAGCTGCATGTTCAATGCGCGTTCCTAGCTTAGACACCAAGGCCGATTGAGCGATGGGATCCATGGGACCCAGGCTCTCCGCATATACCTGATATCCGTTGGGTGACGGCGGCGATTGATCAAAAGGAGGATAGAAATCACGAATACTACCCTTATACACGAACTCCCAATCGAGAATGACAAATTGTCCAAACGAGTCGATAAAAATGGGTACCGCCTCAAAGAGGGATTTATCCAGATTATCATACACGGTTCGGCCACCAGCAAAGGATATCTCTCTCTCCCTGGAATTTCCGCCAAACAAAACGCCTACCCTGATTTTCATACTGCAACAAAGTTAAGAAAAAGAGCGCTGAGCAGTCATGATTTTAGCTCTCTAAAACCGAGATTTCAACAACTAAAAAAGTGAAGGAAACCTATTGGGCTGGCAGCTGCTCAAGGTGCTGCACCATTTTTTGAATCGCCAATGCCCGGTGGCTAATCTGGTTCTTGATCGAAGGTGATAGCTCAGCAAATGTGTTGGTATAACCTTTGGGCACAAACAACGGATCGTAACCAAAGCCTCCGTTACCAGAGCGTACCCGTCTGATTTGGCCTTCCACAAACCCTTCAAAAACAAACTCTTTCCCTTTGTATATCAATGCGATAACACAAACAAAACGAGCCCCTCGCCGCTCGATGCCAGTCATTGACTCCAATAGCTTGTTCATGTTCATCTCTGAAGAGGCTCCTATGCCGGCATAACGAGCAGAATAGATTCCAGGGGCTCCGCCTAATGATTCGACCTCTAGGCCTGAATCATCTGCGAAAACATCCAACCCTGTACGCCGGTGAACATATCGAGCCTTGAGCAAGGCGTTTTCAACAAAAGTGTGGCCATCCTCAGTAATTTCCTCTGTAATTCCTTGATCACGCATGGGCGCAACGGAGATCCATGAGGGTAAAAGAGACTGTATCTCCTCCACTTTGTGCAAGTTTGAACTACAAAACAACAATTCCATGAATGAAGGCTATGAAAGTTAAAGGTGCTTAGAGTGATTCATTTTCGCTTCACCCATGTTTTCGACTTCATATACTGCATGCCCCTTTGCGTAAAAAACAATTTTATATTGAACAGACAAATCATGAGATGATATATTTTCAAAAAACCATCAGAGTTTTTAAGCGACTGCAAATGAATGTCAATCAATTGTTCATTCAAAAATCCCTCAATATCTGACAACTCCTTCGCCGACGGGCGTTCACGCCTGATAAACTCGTCCCTGAGTTGAAAAAGGTGGGCGATGGATTGTCGTAGGAGTTCGGGTGGAACATTGAAATTAATACGATTGGTCATCACCCGTTGAACAAAATAATCGTACTGCTTTGAAAAATAACCATTGATATTTCGAAAAGAAATTCGATTGTGGGTGGATATCTGAATCGTTTCAAACCTGTGAGATACGCTTTGGTAGTTTTTCCTCAGCATGTAGAGCGGTTTTTCAACATTCAAAAACCGATGACCTTTCAAAAGCAGCCTGCTGAAGATTTCATAGTCCTCCGAGTGTAAGTACTCCTCGTCAAAACGCTCCATTTGCATCAAAGATCTTCTGAAAACGACACAGGGATGCAGCACCGGAGTGCTGAAGAAAGCCACGAATTTCAAACCCAATGGAGTACATGCCTTGGGATAGACACGTGCCATCTTCTTACCGGATTCGGATAAGGAATAACATCCTCCTGAAGCCAGGTCCAGTGTGGGATCATTCTCTAAAATACCTACCAGCACCTCAATTCGGTCTATGAGTGAAATGTCATCAGCATCCATTCTCGCCACATACTTTCCAGTCGAAAAATCCAACCCTCTGTTAAGCGTTTTGATGAGCCCTAAATTCCTTTCATTGAAATGAGGCTTGACTCGAATGTCCTTGGATGCATATCCCCTGATGATCTCCGGTGTTTGATCGACCGAACCATCATCCACTACAATGACCTCAATGTTACGATAGGATTGCGCAAGGATGGATTCCATCGCCTCAGCCAAATAGGCTGCAGCGTTGTAACAAGGCATCAGCACCGATACCAACGGAAAATCCTGTTCAGGACTCATGAAATCCTTGCTTTTCATTGTTGCAATGTCCAAAAATAGGATATGGCATTGAATTAATCAGTATGTCCCAGTACTAAGGAATAGAACCTGTCCAATGCGGTATACTTGAGTTTGAAGTTATATTTTTCCTCAACTAGTTTTCGGCCTTCGATTTTCATATGCTGCAAACCCGTATTTTGATCAAGCGCCTCCACCATTGCCGCGTAAATAGACTCAGAATCCTTGTAGGAGACCACCAAACAGTTTTTACCATGAACCGCATAATCATGTGCTACACCACTGATGGTGATTACCGAAGGAATGCGGGAGGCCAATGCCTCGATATAGGTTTGACCGAAGGCCTCGGCTGTCGGAGAAACCGGCACATGAACGAAACAATCAAAAACCATATACAAGGCAGGAACATCCTTTTCAAAAGGAACAAGTCGATATGATTCAAGGGGCAACTTTTGCAATTTCAATAGAATTTGATCACGGTATGGACCCTGTGCATTTGCCAAAACAAGCACCACGTCAGTGCGCTGATCCCTGAGCATCGAAAATGCATCGATTGCAAATTGTATCCCTTTCCAATCAATAAATCGACTCACCATTCCAATCACTTTATCAGTGGGATTCAAAGCGAGATTGTCCCTCATTTGTGCCACCCTGGAGGCACTCACAGCCTCTTCACCGAATGAATCAACGTCAATGCCATGCGGTATGACGGTAACTTTTTCAGGACTTACACCTTCCCATTCAACAAGAATCTGTTGTACATTTCGAGAAACGGCAATCAAATGGGTGGATAATCGGTTTACCAATTGATCCATTTTAACAGCTAGCCGGCTGTTTCGATGATGAAAATCCGAATGATGCCTGGTAACTACACGAACGCGTGTACGGGCCAAGCGAGCTGCAATCATCCCCGAAATAGATGCTTCAAACAAATGGGCGTGAACCATATCAAATTGTTCCTTTTTGATCAATCTGAAAAGTTTCCACGTCAAAGTCGGTAGTCCGATTTTTCCTTGATATTCAAATCGATGAACGGGAACACCTTGGCTCTCCAGGTAGGTTGCGAGGAATCCATGACATTGCCGAATCACAGCGAAATGAATCTCATAGCGGGAACGATCCATCAATTGGACGTACCATTCGTGCTCTAATGCCCGATCAAGGTTGTAAACGATCACCAATATCTTTCGCATCATGACTGTGGGTTAACTCCGATTTTAAGAAGCAACCTGGAAATAATGCTTCCATAAGTAACCTTGTTCAAGTAGGCCTCTACCTGTTGACCCTCAAAAACCAAACCACCAGTCAAACAACCCCGAACCTTTTCAATAAATTCAATGTGGCTAGACGCTTCATGGATGGCAATGTTGGCAAGTTCAGGAATCTCACAATCGATGGAACTGACCACAGGTTTGTGACATCCCAGGTAGCTCATTACCTTTAGCGGTGTACCGAAAAC
>JBMTLM010000062.1:0-8290 GCA_049431185.1 Bacteroidia bacterium
GGGGAACGATACATGACCGGAAATGACCAGCTGCAAGTCAATGGCGGAGTGGCCTATTTTCATCCCCACAAGCCCGACTATTCTTTTACCGGAACCAATGAAAGGCTGAACCCCAAATTGGTTGTGCACGGAGAAGCACTGGTAGGGGTGCCCAATACCAATTTGTCTTTAGTGCCATCAATCATTGTCATGAATCAGGGAAGTCAAAGCGAAATCAACGCAGGAACCATGTTCCGTTATGTGATGAAAGTGGAGTCCAATTACACGGGATTTGAAAAGGGAAGCGCCATCTCCCTGGGTATGCATTACCGCGTGGGAGATGCCATGATACCGTCATTGCTGGCAGAGTTCGGTGACTATGCCCTTGGGGTCAGTTATGATATCAATTTATCTGATTTGGAAGCGGCTTCCACCAAGCGTGGAGGAATGGAAGTGGCAATTCGTTACATGGCACCAGTGAAGAAAAGGGGTGGTGGAGGCTCTAGAAGATACTAATGATGAAGTATACGATTTTGCTAATCATGTGCGCTTGGATGAGCGCATCCAATGCATCCCGCTTATGGGCTCAAACCGATAGCGCAGAGGTGGTGCTTACCAATTTAGGAGGCACCGTCAATTCAAAATGGAATGATTTCTGTCCCGTGATCAACGCTGATGGAAGCGTCTTGATTTTCACTTCACGCCGCCCAGTTGGCAAAAGGGAATTGAAGGCCGAGTCCAATGACGGACAATCCATGCTGATTTACAGGGATGAGGCGGATGGTAACGGCGAAATTTGGGAGTCCCGATTGAAAGGAAACACGTGGGTGACCGCTCGAAAGCTTCCGGCACCAATTAATTCCCGTTATCATGAGTCTACTGCATCCTATTCTCCTGATGGTAATACGGTTTATTTTATCAGCAACCGTGATGGTGGTTTAGGTGGTCGCGACATTTGGTATTGTAAACGACAGCCAGGCGGTGCATGGGGCGAGGCAATCAATATGGGTAATGAAATCAACACTTCTGAATTCGAGGAGGGTGTATTCATTCATCCCGACGGCGTAACGATGTATTTCAGCAGTAAGGGTCATGGTAGCCAGGGCGGTTATGACTTGTACTACTCTAAATTTTTGCAAGGTAAATGGAGCGCTCCCCAAAGTATGGGCGCACCATTCAATGGACCCGGTCATGATGTCTTTCTTTTTTTGGATGCTTCTGCTACGAAGGGCTATTATACATCTGATGTTTCAACGGGTTTAGGAGGCGAGGACCTCTATTTGGTTACATTTAATCGAAAGGCCAAACAATCCGAACCCCGCCTCACTTTACTCAAAGGCAAGGTGTATGACGAGAAGTCTGGTGCACCTTTGGAAGCACAATTGGAAATAGTGAACAATTCAAGTGGTGCACTGGTCACTACCATTGGTACTAATTCCGTCACTGGGCGCTATTTGGTTTCATTGCCTGCCGGATTGAATTATGGAATCAGTGTCAATGCCAAGGGATATTTGTTCAATTCCGTCAATGTCAATATGCCCGATTCTGCTGGTTATGTTGAGGTAGAGAAGGACATACCGATGCAGAAACTTGAGGTGGGCTCTTCTATTGTTTTGAATAATATTTTCTACGATTTCGACAAAGCCACTTTGAGGGAGGATTCCAAGTCTGAGTTGCAGCGGTTGGTTGCTTTGCTCAATGAATATCCAACCATGACCATTGAGCTTTCCAGCCATACGGATTCCAAAGGTAGTGATGAATACAATCAGCGTTTGTCGCAAATGCGTGCACAATCCGTGGTTGAATATGTGTTGGGAAAAGGTATTGATAAAAATCGTTTGGTGGCAAAAGGCTATGGTGAGTCAAGACCCATTGCGACCAATGACTCCGATGAAGGCCGTCAATCGAACCGACGCACGGAATTTAAAATATTGAGTAAGTAAAGTTTTTAATATAACAATCAAACCTATGCTTCGTAAATTAATGGTCTTGCTCGTTGCTGCATTGATTCATTCAAGCGCACATGCTTTTGAGGTTAAATACGAATATCCGCGTGCTTTCATCGAGAACAAGGCACAGTTCGACGGAAGGAACAAGCTTGCCGGTTCACCGATCCTGTATGCTATCGACCATGGTCCGTTTCAGGTTTATTTTACAGCCACTGGAATCACCTATAGGTTAGACAAAAAGTTGCCCCGACAAAAATGGGATAAGTCAAAACCCATCGCCTCCCAGCAGGAATGGGAGTCCATTCTCGAACGGAGAAAGGCGGTAAGGATGGAATCCACATTGATTCATGTCTCCTTCTTAGGAGCCAATGCCAAATCAAACATCAAGGCCGAACATCCATTGCAAGAATACTTCAGCTATGGAATGGGCAGCAATAGTTTACACTACAACCAAATCAAAGGTTATCAGAAGCTAACATACCAAAACCTTTATCCAGGAATTGATTTGGAATTCACCTTTCACCCTGAAAAAGGTTTCAAGTATCAATACGTTGTTCGACCAGGAGCTGACCCTTCCCAAATCCAATGGCAATATGATGCCAATGTGCCATTGAGGCTTGATGGCGATGGAAATTTACGGATTGAAACACCCTTCGGTGATATTGTTGATCATGCTCCCATTTCTTTTTCGGCCGACAATCAAAAGGTAAACACCCGATTTACGTTAAATCAAAACAGGATTTCCTTCGGAGTTGAAAAATACGACCGTACCCAATCCTTGGTTATTGACCCTTGGGTGGTTTTTCCGCCTTCGCCCAATTCCAACAAGGTTTGGGAAGTGGAAACGGATAACGCAGGCAACGTATATGCTTATATGGGTGACTCACCATTCTATCTACGAAAGTACAATGCCGCAGGAACGTTGCAATGGAGCTACTCATCGTCATGGGACTCAAGTGGATTTTGGGTAGGAGGGATGGTTACGCACCCCAATGGTGACACTTACATCACCACCGGATCCAATGGAGAGATACGTAAAATCACTCCTAGTGGTGCTTTGGCATGGTACAATAACCCTAACGGTTTAACCTCTTATGAGTATTGGAGTTTGGCATTCAATTGTGATTTGACCAAATTGGTTGTTGGTGGTTCACGGGCGACGTTTAGTATCCCGTTTCCCGTAATCAGGGGAACCATGATGGAAATCAACTTGGCGAATGGCGGCATTGTATCCACCACAGTCGTAGGCTATGGAAATTTTTCGACTATTCTTCCTCCGCGTTTTCAAGAAGCAAGCTCTATTTGTGCCTCTCCCAATGGCAATTTTTATTTCTTGACGTTGGATACGGTTGGGCAAATCAACAATCAACTTAACACCATCGGTTTTAAGGCCCCTACTCTTTACAATTTCGATTATTACATTCCTGGCTACGGATTCGGCACCAAGCAACCCATCAGTGCCATTCGTGCAAACGCCTCGGCTCTTTATACACATGATGGACAAACTTTGCATAAGCGTGATTTGTCTACGGGCGCGGTCGTGGCTTCGGCATCTATTCCAAGCGGTATCATCAATACGCTACCGATTTTCGGAACCAAGACGCAAGGCAACGGAGGTTTGGATTTGGACAATTGTGGTAATGTATATGTAGGTTCGGGTAATGGTGTATACAAATTCGATGCTTCTCTGAACTTGGTGGCCAGCGCAACCACTTCCGGTGCTGTATATGATGTGGACGTTTCAACCAATGGTGAAGTGGCGGCCTCCGGCATCAACTTTGTGGCTACGGTGTCTTTGTCCGCATGCCCGCAAACGACGTTTGTTTGTGGCAATCCCGTTGCCGCTACGGTTTCCAGTACCCCTGCCAGTTGCGCCGGTGTTTGCAATGGCACCGCAACCGTGAACGCATTGGGAGGAACCCCTACTTATTCATACCAATGGAGCACTGGTGCCACCAGCGCCACGATCAATGGTGTTTGTCCGGGCACCTATACGGTAACGGTTACCGATGCTGCCGGTACTTCTGCTGTTCAAACAGTCACCGTGACAGCGTTGGATCCATTGGTGATTTCTGTAACGAATATCAACCAAGTGAGCTGCAATGGGGCCAACAACGGAAATGTGAGTGTTGCCGTGTCAGGTGCCACCGGTCCTGTTTCGTATTCATGGAACACAAACCCTCCCCAATCCGGATCTTCCATCAGCAATCTTGCTCCAGGATCCTATGTGTTGGCCATAACGGATTCCTTAGGTTGTCAGGACACATTAACGACTACCATCACAGAACCGAGTCCGCTCAGTTTACAAACGAATGCCACCTCTACCGGATGCAATCAGTCAACGGGATCCGCTGCTGTAATTGCATCAGGTGGAACGACCCCTTACACCTATGCATGGAATACCAATCCCGTTCAGACCTCCTTTCAAATCAATGGACTTTCAATCGGAACCTATACTGTGACAGTAACCGATGCCAACGGTTGTACAGGAATATCTCAAGCAACCGTACAAGGCATTAACGCCCCAACGGTAATTGCTTCCAGCATACCCGCCTGCGGTGATTCCAACGGCTCGGCTTCCGTGAGCGTCACGGGCGGCTCGGTTCCCTACAGCTATTCATGGAGTCCGAGTGGAGGTAATAACCCTGTCATCTCAGGGGTGTCTGCCGGAGTTTATCAATGTACCATAACAGATGCCAGTGGTTGCAGCCAAACGATTTCCATCAATGTTGTCACATACCCATTGCCGTTGGCTAATGCCGGCTCTGATACGACCGTGGCATCTGGTCAACCCGTGACTTTGAACGCCACCGGAGGTATCAGCTATGTTTGGAACCCTTCCTCCAGCCTAACATGCGATTCGTGTCAAACCACCGTTGCTACACCATTTGTGACTACAACTTACTGTGTAACGGTAACCGACCTGAACGGATGCACGGCCAGTGATTGCATGACGTTAACCGTGGATGAGCCGTGTGGAGATGTGTTCATCCCGTCAGCGTTTTCGCCCGACGGAACCAACGATCCCGATAATGATCGGTTTTGTGTTTATGGAAGTTGTATAGCCTCACTTAACCTGCAAGTGTATGACCGTTGGGGTAAATTGGTTTTTGAAACCAACGATCCTTTGATATGCTGGGATGGAACCTACAAAGGCTCACAGGTAAACACCGGAGTTTACATGTATGTAGCCAAAGTCACACTCACCAATGGAGAGAACAAGGTGTTCAAAGGGGATGTGACCTTAGTGCGGTAGGGATTGCTTGTGAAAATGGGCGCTTCCTATTAACTGGCGACCAGGATTATTCCCCGGCCTTTTTTTCCTTGTGCTTCGTGATCTGCTTGCGCAGGGCATCCACGGCGGAATCGGTAGCCTCTTCAAAGGTTTTACATTGCTCTTTCGCGAAAAGCGTTTTTCCTGGCGTATGGATTTTGATCTCTGCGATTTTGTTCTCGTGAGTGTTTGATTTATCGAGTCGCAGAAACACTTCGCTGTCGATGATCTGGTCGTAAAAGTGAGCGAGCTTGTCTACTTTTCCTTCGATGAAATGGATCAATTTCGCGTCTGCATCGAAGTGGATGGATTGCACTTTAACTTTCATGGCTTTATGTTTTTTGTCAGGCTTTTGGATGTGCCTGTTTGTAAATGTTCTTAAGCTTCTCGATGGTATTGTGGGTATAAACCTGTGTTGCGGCAAGGCTCGAATGTCCAAGGAGTTCCTTTACGGCATTGATTTCTGCTCCGTTGTTGAGCATATGGGTGGCAAAGGTGTGTCTCAATACGTGTGGGTTTCGTTTGTCGCCTGTGGTTACCATGCCGAGATATTTCCTCGTTAACCTATAAACGAATTTTGCATAGAGCATGTTACATTTCGAATCGAAAAAAAGATGGCTGGCATCGTCACCTTTTTCTGACAAATAAGATGCCCGATGATCCAAATAGTTACGAAGCGTATTTGACAGGCTGTGGCTCAATGGTATGATACGTTCCTTGCTGCGTTTGCCCAACACTTTCACGGTTTGATTGCCTAGGTTAAGATCGCTGGTGCGGATGCCCGTCAATTCAGACAATCGCATTCCGGTTCCGTAAAAAAGTTCAAGAATGGCTCGGTCACGGCTACCTGCAAATCCCTCCGGAAACTCAATGCTGGAAAACAAATCCTCCATTTTTTTCTCAAACAAAACCTGTCCTCCAGAGGCTTCAATTTGATTTTCACCATCGGGTTTTGCGAAACCAGTTTCTCGCGAAGCAAGAATCGAAAGAACGATTTGAGCGCGGTGATTTTGCGGTTGACGGATCTGGGTGCAATACCGGATTCAATCAACTGAACAATCCATGACCTGATTTGAAAGTGATTGGCGGTGGTAATATCGCCGTTATCAGCTCCATATTCCTTTGATAGATAGGCTGAAAAGCCACCTAAGTCGTTTTCATACGCCTTTAGGGTGTGCGAGGAATATCGTTTTTCGTATTGTAAATGGGAAAGAAACCTTCGTACCGGCATGCGGGTGGGATATACCCAAATATAGGCATACCACGAAGGGTTAACGGATGATTTTCGAAAAGTTACTTACCGATAGACTCGGCAGCACGAAGCGAGTCACGATAAATAGCCTTTTTAACGGTCGTTCTGCGTGTAATAGAGGGCTTTTCAAAAGCGGCACGGGCACGCAAAGCACGCACTACGCCGGTTTTCTCGAACTTCTTCTTGAACTTCTTGAGCGCCTTGTCGATCGACTCGTTTTCCTTGATGGGTACAATGATCATCTGATCTGAATAATGATTTTTAAGGATGGCAAAGGTAATCAATAAATTGGTAACAAGGCAACACCTGAGTGAAATTAAACCCCCACCCACTGTAATTATTTCAGAACATTGAATTTCAAATATTTAACAATTTCAAATTAGTTAATTTTCATCGCGTTTCCGTTGTGTTGAGTGCGGCATTCTTGCTAAATTTGACCCCGTCAATCACGAGTTACCATGGGACGCATATTTGAAAAGCGGAAGCATAAAATGTTTGCCCGCTACGCCAAAATGGCCAAGCAATTTACACGCATCGGCAAGGAAATTGCCATCGCTGTAAAGCAGGGTGGTCCTGAACCCGCCAACAATCCCCGATTGCGATTGGCGGTTCAGAACTCCAAAGCCGTCAACATGCCCAAGGACCGGGTGGATGCTGCCATCAAAAGGGCGGTTTCCAAAGACACCGATAACTACGATGAGGTGGTATATGAAGGTTATGGTCCGCATGGAGTTGCCATTTTGGTGGAATGTGCCACCGACAACAACACCCGTACCGTGGCCAATATCCGTATGTACTTCTCTCGTGCCGAAGGATCTCTTGGTAAAACAGGTTCATTGGATTTCGTTTTTGAACGCAAGGGGATTTTTAAACTTCCCAAAAACAATCTCAACATTGAAGACCTTGAGTTGGAGCTGATTGATTTTGGTGCAGAAGAGGTTTTTGAAGATGAAGGGGAGATTTACATTTATACCTCCTTCCAAGACTATGGCGGCATGCAAAAGGCGCTAGAAGAAAAGAAAATCGAAGTGACCAGCGCAGAGCTACAGCGCTTACCTACCACTACTGTCCAGCTCGATGAAAATCAAGCCGCTGAAGTAGAGGCTTTGATTGAAAAGATTGAAGATGATGACGATGTGCAGGCCGTTTATTCCAACATGGCTTAAGTAACCTTAACAAACCCTTCAAACATCCCGATTTCGCTCCATGGTAGACCAGAAAAGCTCCCAAGTCAAATACGTTTTTGTGACGGGTGGCGTGTCCTCGTCCCTTGGTAAAGGGATTATCTCCGCCTCTCTTGCGAAGCTTTTGCAGGCGCGCGGTTACTCGGTCACCATTCAAAAACTGGACCCCTACATCAATGTCGATCCTGGTACGCTTAATCCGTATGAACATGGTGAGTGCTTCGTAACCGACGATGGCGCAGAAACGGATCTTGACCTAGGACATTATGAGCGCTTTTTGAATGTTCCTACTTCTCAATCCAACAACGTCACTACCGGCCGCATTTATCAAACGGTAATCAATAAGGAGCGCGAAGGTGCTTACTTGGGCAAAACCGTGCAAGTCATCCCCCATATTACGGATGAAATCAAACGACGCATCAAGCTGTTGGGCGATACGGGTAAATTTGAAATCGTGATCACCGAAATCGGTGGAACGGTGGGAGATATCGAGTCCCTGCCTTTCATTGAAGCCGTCCGTCAAATGATTTGGGAACAAGGCAGCAATTGTGCAGTGATACACCTGACCTTGTTGCCTTACCTGACCGTTACCGGAGAGCTGAAAACCAAACCCACACAACACTCCGTAAAAACATTACTGGAATACGGTGTG
>JBMTLM010000063.1:0-8258 GCA_049431185.1 Bacteroidia bacterium
TGGAACTGGGAAACAGCGGAAAATTCATTTTCAGTGGAGGACATATCACATTGGCTCAACCTTTTAATGATGCCATTATTTATGATGCCAGCCTTACTTCAGGCACAATTGAAATCACTCCATTGAACGCTGTTTGCATTTACCCCAATCCGTGTAACGACATATTGAAATTGAAATTTGCGGGCATTGAAATTCCCATAAGATTTGAAATTTATAGTGCTTTAGGACAACGTATGAAATTGGGCGAGATTTCCTCTACATATGCTTCCATCAGCATACAAGATTTGCCCCAAGGTTCCTACGTTATTTCTTTCAATGGCCAATCTTACCAACGACTTCAAATAGTCAGATAAAAGGTTCATTTAAATAAACCCTTTAACCCCTGATGTAGGATGCCATCAAAACCCTTGGCTACGATTTTTTATTGGAATTCTTGGCTCATCCTCTCTTTCAATTGCCGTGAGTCCGAACTTTAGGGTTTGTGCTCTAGCCATTAGCGGCTCCCATAGCTCCTAGCATTCCGCTTGAATTACTACTTTTGGTCATTCACTTGTTACCATGGCCAAAACCACCAAACCCATTACACCGCTGAAGTTCTCCGACAGCTGGAAGTATGATCCAGCGCCCGAGTCGGCCGACCATGTGGTGATTGATCAACAATACGGACATTTCATCGACGGCAGATTCACCAAGCCCTCCAACGGAAAGTACTTTGCCACCATCAATCCTGCCAAGGAGACCGTGCTTTCGCACGTGGCCGAAGGTTCAGCAACCGATGTAAACAAAGCCGTTACCGCAGCCCGTAAGGCATACGATAAAACCTGGTCGAGGATGAAGCCCTCGGAGCGTGGCAAGTACATCTACCGCATTGCGCGACTCCTGCAGGAGCGCGGACGTGAAATGGCGATTATCGAGTCGATGAACGGCGGAAAACCCATTCGTGAGTCACGCGACATCGATATTCCCCTTGCTGCAGCCCATTTCTTCTACTATGCCGGCTGGGCCGATAAACTGGAGTATGCTTTTCCAGGCAGAAAGCCCCAACCATTGGGCGTGGCCGGACAGATCATCCCTTGGAACTTTCCGCTGTTGATGGCTGCCTGGAAAATTGCCCCTGCGTTGGCTACAGGCAACACCGTTGTGCTGAAGCCTGCCGAAACCACTCCACTCACCGCACTCAAACTCGCCGAAATCATTCGTGACGCCGACTTGCCTCCTGGGGTGGTAAACATTGTGACCGGTGCGGGTACTACGGGTGCCGCGTTGGTGAATCACGCAGGTATCGATAAGGTGGCTTTCACGGGCTCTACCGAAGTGGGCAAGATCATTCAAAAGGCGATTGCTGCTACCGATAAGAAATTCACCTTGGAGCTGGGTGGCAAAGCTGCCAACATTGTTTTCGAAGATGCTGCCATTGATCAAGCGGTAGAAGGTATCGTGAATGGTATCTTCTTCAATCAAGGCCATGTTTGTTGTGCTGGGTCACGTCTTTTTGTACAGGAAGGCATTGCCAAAGAGGTGATCCGAAAACTCGAACAACGTTTGGAAACACTCATCATCGGTGATCCGCTCGACAAGAACACCGACATCGGCGCCATCAACTCACGCGAGCAACTGAATAAAATCAAAGCGCTTGTCAAAATTGGCGTGAACGAGGGAGGTAACATGCACCAAGCGTCTTGCGCACTTCCAGGAAAGGGGTTTTGGTTCAAGCCCACGCTCTTTACCAATGTGAGTCAAGCAAGCCGCATAGTACAAGAGGAAATATTCGGACCTGTATTGACCATCCAAACCTTTCGCACAGCGGAGGAAGCCATCGAAAAGGCCAATAATACGCCCTATGGTTTATCCGGAGGTGTGTGGTCTGACAAAGGATCGAAGGTGTTCAAAGTATCATCCAAGTTGCGCGCTGGTGTGATCTGGGCCAACACCTACAATAAATTCGATCCCACATCACCCTTTGGTGGATACAAGGAAAGTGGCATGGGCCGTGAAGGCGGATTGCACGGCTTGTATCCTTATGTGAAACTTTAATCCATACGCGTAAGCGAAAAAAATGGCTACCACAAACAAACGACTTGCTGTTAACAAAACATTTAAACTTTACATCGGAGGAAAATTCCCCCGCACCGAATCTGGCCGTTATTTCAAGCTGGAAAACAAAAACGGCGAACTCGTCGCGAATGTTTGTCGCGGCTCCAAGAAGGATGTGCGTGACGCCGTTGTGGCTGCGCGAAAGACCTTCGGTGAATGGAGTAAAAAGACCGCCTATAACCGCGGGCAGATCTTATATCGCATTGCGGAAACATTAGAAGGTAAGAAAGCACAGCTTATCGACACGCTTTGTCGCCAAGGCATGAAACCTGCCGCTGCGCTAATTGATGTAGAGGGCGCTATTGACCGCGTGGTTTACTATGCAGGGTGGTGTGACAAATACCAACAGATTTTCAGCTCGGTGAATCCGGTTGAATCATCGCACTTCAACTTTTCATATCCGGAGTCAACCGGAGTGGTCACCATCATCGCTCCTGAAGATTCGGGGTTGCTCGGATTGGTATCCTCCATTATGCCCGCCATTGCAGGCGGCAATACGGTGGTGGTATTGGCATCATCGCAATATCCACTTACGGCGATTGAATTTGCCGAAGCGATTCATGCATCGGATGTGCCCGGAGGCACCATCAATTTGATCACTGGTTTCCGAAATGAACTGCTCGGCGGATTGAGCAATCACATGGATGTGAACGCTACCGTTTATTGTGGAAATGATGCAGTAGAAATCGCCCTAGTGAAAGCCAATGCTTCGATGAATGTGAAGCGTGCGGTGCATCATCATTTCAAAAACTGGTCGGATGCAGATGCCCAATCGCCATATATGATCTTGGACCTGTTGGAGACCAAGACGACCTGGCATCCGGTGGGGAGCTAACGAAAAGGGAACACGGATTTAACAGATGCACTGGATCAACGCGGATTTAATTCCACGATAATTGAAATCCGTGTAAATCCGTTAAATCCCTTCGATCTGTGTTCATTTTATTTATTATAAAATATTTGTTTAATTCAGACAAAAATATTGATAATAGTTAAAGTCTATTTCGGTAGGGGGACTACCGTCCCCGCCCCATGGCGAAAATAGTTTTGAAAAAGCGGACACGCAAATTTGGAGACGCAGTTAAACGTTTAATTTGTATGAAGGAATTGAAATACGATATTAAGCATTATAGAATTTCTGATCCATCGACACACACATCAGTCTCTCAATCTTCAATCGTATATCTGCTATCGTAAATAAAAAAGGCGGCTCTTTCGAGGCCGCCTTTTATCAACTCAACAACAAATATTATTTTTTCTTCTCAAACTCGCCGGCTTCCACCACAAAGATTTCACCAGGCTTGATCCAACGTTTGAGTGCTTCATTCACTTGCTTCACATCCAACTTGGTGACGCGATACTCGAGATCGCGGTCCCAGAAAATATCGCGATTCAGGAACAGGTAATTGTTCAAGCGACCCACCAATTCACGGTCTTGTGAGCGGCTGACCTTGCGGCTTTGAAGGTATCCACTAGAGGCGTCCTTCAATTCCTGATCAGTAATGCCTTCGGTGACAATACGGTTGAGCTCCTCGCGCAAACAGCTCACCAGCTTTTCGGAGTTTTCAGGATTATAGATGGCATAAGAAACAAACATGCCGGAATTGTCGAGCGAGCCGGGTTGGAACTGCGAACCTACTCCATAACTGATACCTTCTTTCTGACGAATACGAACCGCTAGTCGGGAATTAAGGAATCCACCACCTAGGATATAGTTGCCAATCACCATGGCGGCCATATCATCGTTATCATCCTTGAAAGGCAAATTAATGCCGGCCATCATCATGGCGTTGGTTTTATCAGGAGTATTGATTTTCTTGTTTCCAGGACTTGAAGCTGCGTAAGCATCCGCCGCACGCTCATACGCAATCGGTGACTTCCAATCCGCCAACATAAGCTTCAATACGGCCAATGTGGCTTGATCATCAAAGTCACCCACTACTGCTACGGTGGCGTTGGCACCATTGTACATCTCTTGGTAAAACTGCTTTACCTGCTCAATAGTTACTGCCTTCACCGCGGCTGCTTGCTCATCAAAATCCATGGCGTAACGGAAATCGGTTTTAGCGTATGGCTTCATGATACGGCTAAACTCCAAGCCAGCGATGCTTTGTGGTTCGCTGCGTTGCTTCTCAATATCGGCGAGTTCCTCATCCACCAACTTGCTGAGTTCAGCTTGGGGGAAGGACGGGGTGCGCAGGATTTCCTGAACCAACTTCAAGGTGTTTTCCAACTGATCGGCGGTAGTGGAAATAGACACACTCACCGACTGACCCGATCCGAAGATGCCCACGTTGGACTTCATTTTATCGAATGAATCATTGATTTGCTCCAGGGTCATGCGCTTGGTTCCGCGACGCAACATGGCAGCCGTGAGGTCTGCTACTGCGGATTTACCTTGCATGGCACTGGGGTTTCCTATGCGCAATGTCATGGAAACATTTACCGTGGCACCGCGAGTGGATTTCTTCAGAAACGCATATTTGGCTCCTCCGGCGATTTCACCTTTGGTGGTACGTGCGGCGATATTCTCCGGGGAAGGGTCGAAATCCTCGGCTTGCTTCAATGCCTGCTTTCCCTTGTAATCCTTCAGCAGTGTTGCAGGTTCCGGGGCTGCGGTAATGACTGCTCGGTCAGGGGTTGTTTCGGGAATGAATTTACCAGTGGTTCGGTTGGCGGGCTTGAAGTATGCGGCAGCTACGCGGTTCACATCAGCGGCGGTAACCTTTTCTACCATGTCACGATAGTGGAAGAACAGCCTCCAATCGCCTTTGGCAATGTATTCCGACAATGTCAATCCAACACGCTCGCTGTTGTTATAGGTTTGCTCGAAGAACTTCAATGATTTGTTTTTAGCACGATCCACTTCAGCTGGTGTGATGGGATTCGACTTGAGGTTATCCATCACGGAAGTCATGGTGTTCATTACATCGTCAAGTGATTTCTCCTTCAGCACATCGGCAGTGAAGTAAGCATAGCCTGGATCACGCAGTTCAAATGCAAAACCACCTACGCTGGTGGCCATTTTGGTTTCCACCACCGCTTTGTAAAGCCGTCCTGAGGGTTCATTAGTTAGGATGTCAGCGAGCAGATCAACGGCGGGGAAGTCGGGGTGTGCACCTGCAGGCACATGGTATCCCATCGATGCCACTTGCACATCGCCTACACGGCGCAATACCACATGGCGCTCACCATCCTGCGTTGGCTCCACCGTATAGGTAGGCTGTAAAACACGGGTAGGCTTAGGGATCACTCCAAAATATTCGTTGATCATGGCAAGGGTTTTGGCCTCGTCAATCTTACCCGCAACCATCAACACGGCGTTATCAGGCTGGTAGTACTTCTTATAAAAGGCCTGCAGGTTTTCGATTGGAACACGCTCAATGTCTTCACGGGAACCGATCGTGGATTTACCATAGTTATGCCAAAGGTAGGCGGTCGACATCACGCGCTCCATCAATACACCGCTAGGGTCGTTCTCGCCGGATTCAAATTCGTTCCGTACAACGGAGAACTCACTCTCCAAATCCTTTTTGGCAATGAAGGAGTTGATCATGCGATCGGCTTCCATATCGAGCGCCCAACGCAGATTGGTGTCTGTTGCTGAAAAGGTTTCGAAATAGTTGGTGCGGTCATACCACGTGGTGCCGTTAGGACGGGCACCGTGTGCGGTAAGTTCCTGCGGAATGTTGGGATGACGCGGCGTTCCTTTGAATACCAAATGCTCAAGTAAATGCGCCATGCCACTCTCGCCATAACCTTCGTGACGCGAACCCACCAAATACGTGACGTTAACCGTGATGGTAGGTTTGGAAGGGTCGGGGAACAGCAATACCTTCAAGCCATTGGCGAGTTGGTATTCGGTGATGCCTTCTACGGTAGTGACTTTTACCGGAGCGGGAAGGTTTGTGGATTTTTTTTGAGCGGTGGCTGCCATCGGAATCAATAGCAAGACACACAAGGCTAACCTGAAAAGGTTTTTCATAAGGTGGTTTGATTTTTAGTTAATTGATTGGTTGGGTGAGATAATATCTTTAAACAAATTTGTGAAACAGATTTGGAGCCACCTCGGGGAATCGAACCCCGGACCTGTTGTTTACGAAACAACCGCTCTAACCAGCTGAGCTAAGGCGGCATAAGGCAAATTTACAAAAGAGTAGACAATGCATTTGCTTAAATCTCAATGTGCTGACTTGCAATATATTAATGCCTGATAGCTGTTACTTAAATGTTTCCTAAAAAATCTTCTCCCCAACCCCAATCAATGTTTATCTTTGAAAGAAATTCGTTGTATTCAAACACCATTTAAAAACATAAACATGAAAAAAAACGCATTCCTGCTCCTTTTGGCATCCTTTACACTAATCAACCTATCATCTTGTAGCAAGGACGATGACGATAACAATGGAGGTGGAGGTGGCACCCCCTCTCCAACCACCAACACCACCAAACTATGTAATAAAAACTGGAAGATAGTGGGTTTAACTGTAGATGGAACAGACTTGTTGCCACTTATTCCCGGATGTCAATTAGACAATCTTTTCAAATTCATTACCGATGGTTCATTGGTATATGATGAAGGTGCGACCAAATGCGACCCCAACGATCCACAAACCACTTCGGGCACGTGGAGCTGGGCCAGCAATGAAACAAAGCTTGTGATTGACGGTGACACGTCGGACGTGGTTACCAATAGTGGCACGGTGTTGAAGCTGAGTGTGGATGACGGCACCTCATTGACCGAGATTACCTTTGGTCTTTGATCAGCGATCCAACCACTAGTCAGGATTCATGTTTCCGGTCATATTCTCCGGATAATGCGTAATATCCAAACACGGCCAATCCGAATGTGATGATGGGCGTCAGGATAAATGCGTAAATGATGGCGGGAATCGTATCCTCAGGCTTGGCACTTTCGAATTTGGGAATAGCTTGGGAGATGATCAAATAGTAACCAGCCATGATGCCCAATAGGATCCAAACGACACCAAATAGTCTTCTGATTTTATTCATATTGATTGGGTGATTTATCAATCATCAATGCGGTTGTCTTTGCCATTGATGTAAAATATACCGATCACAAGACATACGGATGCGATAGCAATGGGATACCATAATCCCTCCAGGTAGGGTTTTTCGTAAGGCATTGCGTTGCCTGCCAAGGCCGCTGCCTCATTGGCTTGCTTGGCTTTGGATGCCAGATAAGTGGCCACAGCAGGCAAAAGACCGCCGAAGATTCCATTGCCAACATGGTAGGGTAGCGACATTGAGGTGTATCGAATGGCCGTGGGAAACATTTCCACCAAAAAGGCCGCAATGGGTCCATACACCATGGTTACAAAAACCACTTGGACGAAAACCAACAACACCAACATCCAAAAACTCCGTTGATCCAACGAAACCGATTGGGAAATGGTGGGCTTTTGGATAGAGGACGATTCGCCTGTTATTTGTTTTTGTGTGATGACGGATAACGTGCCGTCGGCATACGTGGTTTTTTCAGTGACCACATTTAATGTGTCACCCATTATTTGACCTTCCGCGGACTTGAAACTGTTTGTTTCGGTGAAAGCAATTGTTTTAAGATGGACACTTCCTGTTTGATACATGGCATCATAAATGCCTCTATAACTAAAAACCGCCAGAAGCATTCCTGTCATCATGATCCATTTTCTTCCCACCCTGTCGGAAAGATATCCAAACAGAATGAACAACGGCGTGCCAAATAGCAACGCCCACATGATGATTTTGTTGGCTTGTGAAATTTCAATATGTAATTCATTTTGTATAAAACTGAGGGCGTAAAACTGTCCCGTATACCAAACAACGCCCTGTCCCATGGTGGCACCAAACAAGGCCAACAACACATACTTGAAATTCATTCGTCGACCAAAACTGTCGCGCAGCGGATTGGCCGAGGTTTTACCTTCTGCCTTGGCTTTGGCAAAGATGGGCGACTCTTGCATGCGCAGCCTGATCACGATGGATACCCCTACCAGCAAGATGGAAATCCAAAATGGAATGCGCCATCCCCAATCGTTAAAATCCACCTCCGACATCATGCCTTTGACCGTTATGATCACACCCAACGACACGAACAACCCGATGCTGGCCGTAGTTTGAATCCACGATGTCCAGAAGCCTCTCTTGTTTTCAGGCGCATG
>JBMTLM010000064.1:0-8058 GCA_049431185.1 Bacteroidia bacterium
GTGCACGGGCAGCGTAAATGGCGGCGGTGTATCCGGCAGGGCCGGAACCAATGATCAGGCACTTGAGGTGTTCGGGTGTTTCAGACATACGGAATGACTTTGGGATGGCAAAAATAAGCAACGCATCCGAGTCTGTGGGCTAAAGTCCTATCTCATTGAGCGTAAATGGTGTCGATCTGAAAGGAAAAGCCCTCCCAAATGCCAACGCCACCATTGATATTGCCTTTCAATGGAGCCGGGGCAGCAAAAGGATTACCATTGGAGGAGGCCTGAGACTCCGCGGCTCGCCAGAACCGATACGAATCTTCCGTAATGGAACAGAACCGAACCACGATGGTGTCACCGATCTTGAAAAGACCCTCCTCCTCGTTATTATCGTCCTCAGCGGTTGAATTCGGCACCTTACCGCGTGTGGCAGCAAAATCAAAAGACAATCCATTGTAAAAACGGTCATCGGTAACAGAACCGAAAGGGGCAATGAAATCGTTGTCTTTGCCCATTCGTTTGGCAAACCACCGGTAGCAATTTCCAGCCTGCGGCGGATCTGTGAGTCGCGCCCAAGCCCAACCGAGGGAATCATTTTCAGGAAGCAATCTGAACCATAAACTGTCCAGTGTTACAGGCTGAGGAATGGTTGTCACCGATGAACATGAGCGACCATCGGGCAACTGGATGTTCAAGGTGTATGTTTTGCCGATTTCACCTGTGATGTTGGTGCCGGTGTACAGGTAGCCAGTGGTTGAAAAGGGAGCCAGCAATGTGTCCGTAACGGTTCCATCCGAAACGGTTACCACGGCATCCTTGACCGTATATTGCAACAAGGTCGCACTATCCAAGGGCGCAAAAAACGGTGCGGTGCGGGAGATAAAAACCAATGGATAGGCTCCGGGTGTGATGTAGCCTTCCACTACGATCTGCTCCTCCGGCTGGGGCAAATCAACGGTGATATCCCGTTCGCATGACGTCATGAGTACCGCCAAAAAAAACATCACGGTCCATTGCAATAAGGATGATCGGATATTTGAGGAATGCATGCGATTAGAATTTGAAATTATACGTCACTGAGGGGATGATGGGGAACAGCGAAACCTGCTTCGCCTGTAATTTGAATTGGCCTGATGACTCATCTACATAATCATCGAAGTATATGAAGTAGGGATTATAGCGGTTGTACACGTTGAAGACCGAGAAATTCCAGCTGGCCTCCCATTTGGCACGTTTCTTCAGTTTGAGCGTAGCAGAAATATCGAGTCGATGGTAGGCGGGTTGGCGATAGGAATTGCGGGCGCCATATTCATAGTAGATCTGTGGGAACGAACCATTGCCAGCAACCAACTGGCCAACGTCAACCGGTCCGTTTAAAAACAACCGGCTTTGTGGCAAGGTAAGCGCATTTCCGGTGGCATACACCCAAACGGCTCCGAAAGTCCATCTGGAATTCAACTCATAGGTCAATGCCAATGAAAGGTCATGACGGCGATCGTACTTGGCAGGAAACACATCTCCATTATTCAGGTCAGCAAATTTGCGCTCGGTCCATGCGAGGGTGTACCCCAACCAACCGTTGAATGGTCCTCGAGTCTTTTTCAAAAAGAATTCTGCGCCGTACGACCATCCCTTGCCGAAGACGAAATTGTTGTCTTGGTTATTGTTTACATCATCATCCGGTTGCGTACCCTCGCGGTAGTCAATTTGATTCTTAAGATCCTTATAATACACCTCTACAGATGTTTCATACAGGTTGTTTTTAAAATTACGGAAGTAACCCAATGCATATTGGCTCCCCTCCTGCGGTTTCACCCGGGATGATGAGGGCACCCACACATCGGTTGGCAGCGAGGCGGATGAGAGTGAGGCTACATGCACATACTGGTAGTTTTTGGTGTAGGATGCCTTGACAGATGAATGCTTGTTCAAGGTATAGCGCAGATTCAAACGAGGCTCCAAATGGTTGTATTGCTGGACGCTCTCCCCTGCTCCATAAACAATCGTATCAGTGATATCCAATTGCTCGTTTTGAATATATCGGGTAAATGGACCTACTTGATTAAAATAGGTGTACCGAACACCAGCGCCAACGGCAAAATCCTCGGTGACATCCCAGTCGTCTTGTAAATAGATGGCACCCTCATGGGAATATAGCTTAACAGGGTCTCCCAAATCAAACTCCGTATCTCCTGAACGCGCCTCAACGGTACTGGGCGTAAAGACATGATAGGTGTATTGAGCTCCGAACTTAACGTTGTGCGTGATTTGGGGATACCAAGTGAAATCCGTTTTCAAGGTATAATCGTTGATGCCACTGTAAAGTTTAAATTGAATGTTTTCTTGTCCAGCGCTGAATGCGAATCGATAATCTGAAAACACGGCGGAGGTGTTCAGGAAAAGATTGTCGCTGAACAGATGATTCCATCTCAACGATGCAGCTGCATTGCCCCACGGAACTTCGGCTTTGAACCCGGTGGATTTGCTTTTGAACTTAAAAGCATCCCGACCAATGTATCCGCTAAGGAAAATCCGATCCTTATCCGATATACGATAATTGATTTTTCCGTTAAGATCATAGAAGTAATAGGTATTACCCTCAGCAGAAGACCCAGGAGCAACAAAAGGTTCACGCAAAAACAAGTCGACGAAAGTCCTGCGAGCAGAAAAGATGAAAGAAGCCCTATCCTTTGCGATGGGCCCTTCCAATGTTAGACGAGAAGCGATAAAACCCATCCCGCCCTCGCCATGGAATTGTTGGCTGTTACCCTCTTTCATGGCGATGTCGAGAACAGATGCCAATCGACCACCGTATTTGGCCGGCATGCCGCCCTTGTAAAGGGAAACATTCTTGATGGCATCAGCATTGAAAACGGAAAAGAACCCGAAGAGGTGTGATGCGTTGTAAATAGGTGCCTCGTCCAACAACACCAGATTTTGATCGGGCCCTCCCCCTCTTACATAATATCCACTATTGCCCTCGCCGGCGGATTGCACACCTGGCAACAATTGAATGGATTTGAGGATATCGACCTCTCCCATGAAGGCAGGCAACGATTTGATGGTTTCCATTTTTATCTCCTCCTTCCCCATGACCACCGACTGGATATTTTCATCGGCCCGTTCACCGGTAATCACCACCGTTCGGAAATCAATGGATTGTTCCTGAAGATCTATATTCAAGCGCTTGTCGGCTTTCAGCTCAATCAATTGCTCAAATGGGGCATAACCGATGTAAGAAACTTTAATGTTGTGAGATCCTTCCTCCAACTTAATGGAATAGAAACCATATTCATTGGTAATAACGCCTTTCTGGATATTGGTGACCATGATGGTGGCACCAATCAGGGTTTCCCCTGTTTTAGCATCCCGAATATAGCCGCTGAGGTTATGCCTTGCGTTGGCTTGTGCTAACCCAGCCAAAGGAATCAACCAAAAGGCAAACAGGTAAAATGAGCGAATAAAAAAAGGTTTGCGACAATACATGTCCAGATGATATCGATGCTTAAACAATCGAAAAAGAAAAAAGTCCCTCTTCAGGGACTTTTTTTTCTTTTGGTCGGGGTGACTGGATTCGAACCAGCGACCACCAGCACCCCATGCTGATACGCTACCGGACTGCGCTACACCCCGAAATCAAAGAGGTGCAAAATTAAGGATTAATTCCCTTTGAGAAAAGGTGCCCGTCAATAGTGGATAGCTCTTTGTATTTCAGTAACTTATTTGTCTGGCTTGCGGTTTTGAAGCACCCACCAAATGCCTTTGACGTCATTTTTCCATTCAGGTAAAAGGAAAACCAAAACACTTTCTTCAATGGCATCTACCATCAGTACGGCCATCGTGATGCAAAAAAATACGGGTTCAAAATCGAACTGCAAAGTGTAAATCAAGAAAGAGCCAACAAACAATGCCCCGGTTTTAGCCGAGTAGGTGTGAAAGCTACTGGGTTTACCGTAACGCCACAAACAAAGAAATAGCTGTATCAGGTGTGATGTCAAAACCATCGCAAGCACCATCCACTGCTGCAGGAGACTTTCCTTTTCAAAGATCCAGGCGCCTGCCAAACCCGTCAGAATCGTTAGCGTATCGCCGTAGGAATCCAGGATACTACCAACCTTGGTTTCCTTTCGTAATCTTCGCGCAATTTGTCCATCCACCAGATCTGTCGCAAAGGCTAAAGTAAGTACCCACGCGAATGCCTCCCGTTGTCCTGAAGCCATCATCCACCACATCACAGGAGCACATACGATGCGTACAAGCGTGATGAGATTGGGGATGTTCCAGACCATTGATTCAGCTTTTCCGGGCCGCCTCTTGATCCAGCTTTGCTTTGATACGGGCTTGTTTTCGTTTGTGCATGCGAAGGTTCAACATCTCCACCGCCAAGGAGAAGGCCATGGAGAAATACACATATCCTTTGGGAACGTGGATATGGAAAGCATCTACGACCAATATCAAACCAATCATCATGAGGAACGCCAATGCAAGCATTTTGATGGTAGGATTCGCATTCACAAAATCGGAAACGGATTTGGCAAATGCCAGCATGATAACCATGGCGATAATTACCGCCAAAATCATCACCAGCAGGTTGTCCACCAATCCTACTGCTGTCAAAATGGAATCGAACGAGAACACCACATCGATGATTACAATCTGCGAAATTGCGGCATTCATCGTGATCGTACGCAATGACGGATCTTGCAAATCGTGCGAACCTTCGATCTTACTGCGGATTTCCAAAGTGGATTTATAAATCAAGAAGATTCCACCTGCCAAAAGGATCAGATCTCGGCCAGAACAGCTCCACAATGCGGCATCAGCCATATCAGGCGGCAACTGAAAGACCACCCACGGGGCGGCGCCGAGCACATGAAACAAAGCCTCTTTCATGCCGATGATCCATGTGATGCTGAACAGCAATACGACACGAAGGATCAAAGCAATGGCCAGTCCCAGGGTGCGTGCCTTGGGCTGTTGCTCAGGCGGGAGTTTTCCAGCGATGATTGAGATAAAAACGATATTGTCGATACCGAGCACAATCTCTAAAACAGCCAATGTGGCCAAGCTGATCAGTGAGGCAACGGTAAAAAGTGTTTCGAAATCTTGGGCTAAATGCATGATTGGATGGACTATGATTTAATGGAGGTTGTTATGGAAGATTGAATGATATTAGAGATCCAAGATTGGGCAAGTGGTATTCGCCAATCCGTTTCCAAAGAGCCCTTGTCAGTGATAAGGTTGTTGAACAATACAGCTTCTTGGGAGAGCATACCCGAGCCCAAAAGGCCATTCACATTCAGGGCATTTACAAAAACCTTTTCCCCAGTGGGGTTTTGACATACGGCTGTCATGCGATCAAAGAAGTTGATGCCAAACTTCTCCCCTAACTGTTTCATGAAATGAACGCTCTTGTCGATGCTGCATCCACTGGCAAGCTGATGATCCTCATCCACTGAAATAATGACAAAGATGCCATACCGGATTTCAGCGCTACCTTTTAAACCGGCCTGATGGGCGGTCCATGTGGCAATGAACCGATGTAACTCGTCTTGAAGCAAACTTTGCTCAGCATCATCCATGATTCGGGATGCCTGGTAAATCCAAACACGAGCGGTTTTTGGTAGTTCGGAAAAAGGTACAAACATGTTATAGGTCGTTGGCTTGAGCGATCAATTCAGCAATATCGGCCACGCGTACCGACTGCTCTTTTTCAAAGTGTTTCACACCGTCGGTCATCATGGTCATGCAAAACGGACAGCCTATGGCGATGATGTCGGGTTGTTGTCCGAGTGCCTCCTCGGTCCGTTCGATATTGATGTCTTTATTCCCGTTTTCAGGCTCCTTGAACATTTGCGCACCACCGGCACCACAGCAAAGGCCATTGGCGCGGCTGCGCTTCATCTCTGATAAGGCGGCATCCAATTTGCCGATGACATCTCGAGGGGCTTCATAAACATCATTGGCACGTCCCAAGTAGCAAGGGTCATGGAATACGATTTTCTTACCCGAGAAAGAACCCCCTTGCACTCGCAGCCTTCCCGAATCGATGAGCTGCTGTAACAATTGTGAATGGTGCACCACTTCGTAGGTGCCTCCCAGACCAGGGTATTCATTTTTGATGGTGTTGAAGCAATGTGGACATGCGGTCACGATTTTGGTAACACCGTATCCGTTGAGCACCTGGATGTTGGTCATGGCCTGCATCTGAAACAGGAACTCGTTGCCGGCGCGCTTAGCGGGATCACCGGTACAGCTCTCCTCTGTTCCCAGCACGGCAAAGGAAACATTCGCATGGTTAAGAATCTTGGCAACGGCACGGGTGATTTTTTGGGCCCTGGCATCAAAGCTTCCAGCACAACCCACCCAGAACAACACTTCTGGAGTTTTGCCTTCGGCGGCCATTTGGGCCATGGTGGGTACTTTCAACGGTTCGCTCATGACATAGATGTTTATCCTTCCTGTGTCCAATTCATCCGGTCGGCCTGGGAGAATTGCCAGGGTGCGCCATTGTTTTCAATCTTGGTAAACATTCCATTCAGTTCAGAAGGAGCAGCCGATTGTTCCATGACCAAATACCTGCGCATTTCAACGATGATGGAAAGCGGATCGATGTTTACCGGACAAGCCTCCACACAGGCGTTACATGTGGTGCAAGCCCAAAGCTCTTCTGGTGTAACGTAGTCATTCAGCAATGTCTTACCGTCATCATGTCCTGCGCCATGTTGATCAATGTTGCGACCCAGTTCCTCAACGCGGTCACGGGTATCCATCATGATTTTTCGCGGTGACAATTTCTTTCCGGTGATATTGGCAGGGCAAGATGAAGTACAGCGACCACATTCGGTGCAACTATAGGCATCCATGATGTTTTTCCACGACAAATCGCGTACATCCTTGGCGCCAAAAGGTGCTGGAGCGATACTGCCATCGGGTGGAGCGGCAGCAGGGTCGAGCATAAGTCGTACTTCGCTTGCCACGGTCTCATTGTTTGTGAATTTTCCCTTTGCGTCAAGCCGAGAATACCACACGTTAGGAAATGACAGAAATATGTGGAAGTGCTTGGAGAATGGTACATAGTTCAGGAAAGCCAGGATGCCGATGATATGTAACCACCAGCATGTGCGCTCCAACAAAACCAATGCATGGTCGCCCATGCCGGAAAGCATCGGAACCAGGAATCCACTTACTGGGAAAGAACCAGCCTGTATGTAATGATCAACGCCTCTGGACTGCAGTACTTGATCGGCAGCATTCATGAATAGGAAAAGCGACATCAGAACTACTTCCGTACCCAGGATAATCATCGCATCCTTGTTTGGAAAGCCTGAAAGTTCGGGCGACGTAAAACGCTTCAATTTGATGACGGCCCTTCGGGCAAAGAAGACCACACATGCAATCACCACCAACAGCGCTAGAATCTCAAAGGAGGCAATCAGCACATCATAAAGGCTTCCGAGTGGTTGTGCAAAAATCCGATGTGTTCCAAACAGGCCATCGATGATGATCTCCAACACTTCGATATTGATGATGATAAAACCGGCATAAATGATGACGTGAAAAAAACCCGCAACAGGACGGGAAACCATTTTGGATTGGCCCATTGCCACCCTGAACATGGTTTTCCACCGCTCTGCCTTACGGTCATTGATTTCCACATCTCGGCCCAATTTGATGTTACGGATGATTTTACGGATACTTTGAGTGAAAAACCAAATGCCAGTAGCGAGTATGAGCAGGAAAAGAATGCTGGATATCATGGTTGTCGTTATGCTTGGTTATTACAAATGGCGACTCAAGAAAGTTTCGTCTGCGGGTCCGTTACTTGGACTCTTTGTTTTTACGACCGAAAACAGAGAAATGCAAATAACGATTGGGGTTTTTCTTCAGATCAACCAACAGGGCATCTAAATCTTCCGACGACTTTTGCAAAGCATTGAACAGGCTGTCGTTGTTGACAAGGGCTCCGAGCGAACCTTGTCCGGAGTTGATTTTTTCAACCACATCCGCGAATCCGGAAATGGCCACATCCGCATTCCGAATGGTGGAAGAGAGATTGGCCGCTGCCAGCGA
>JBMTLM010000065.1:0-8035 GCA_049431185.1 Bacteroidia bacterium
ATCCAGCGCCCCATCCGATGGCTGGTAATCGTGGAACATTGGTGTGGCGATGTTTCACAATCCTTACCGGTGATGGCCCAATTGGCTGAGGCCTCCCGCGGGCGCATCGATTTGCGGTTGGCATATCGCGACCCAAACCCCGTATTGATGGACGCCCACCTGACCAACGGGTCGAGCCGATCCATACCGATGTTGATCCAATTGGATGCCGAATTCAGTGTTACGGGAACCTGGGGACCTCGACCTGCTGAAGCCCAAAAACTGGTGGAAAAGCTGAAATCAGATCCGGCAACAGCCACCAACTACGCCGAGGAATTGCATCGTTGGTATGCCCACGACAAACAACAATCCATTCAAGCTGATTTGGTCCATTTGCTGCTGAAGGGCTAAAAGACTTCTTTTTTATTGTTGAAATGTGTGTTAAAACTTAGGCAGTCAGTCTTGTGCAGGTGCTCTTAACATCAGGGTAACTTTGCCCCTGAATATGTCGGAGACCGCGTTTTACGAGACCTTTCTGAAGGAGACCGCCTCACGGATCAATGATGTCGAGCTACACGGACACATTGACCATGCCCGTCGGAACTACCGTAGGGCTTTCGGCGAGGCTTTGCAGCAGTTTACCGACCTCGAGGCGGCACGCCGCCGCGCCGCGCACATCCGTTGGAAGTCGATCAACGACCTCGAGAAATACCTCATCCAATTCGAATCCACTTTCATCAAATCTGGTGGCAAGGTCGTTTGGGCGCGCAACGCGGCCGAGGCTTGTGCCGAAATCACGGCCATCATACAGAAGGCCCAGGCAAAAGGTGTGGTGAAGTCGAAGTCCCTTACCGCCGATGAAATCGGTTTGGGTGATGCGTTGAAGCAAGCTGGAATCGATTGGACAGAGACCGATCTGGGGCAATTCATCTTGCAGCTTGCGGAGGAAGAGCCATCACACATGGTCATGCCGGCCTTGCATAAAAGTCCCGAAGAAGTCCGATACCTCTTCAACAAGGTAGGTATCCAAACCGATTCGGCACAAGCCATCGAGCTTTCGCTGCGTGCCGCCGACCACATCCGCGAAAAGTATCTCCGCCCCGATGTGGGCATCACCGGTGCCAATTTCCTCCTCGCCGATGAAGGGGCCGTTGCCATCACCGAAAACGAAGGTAATGTGATGCTCGCCGCTTCCCGAGCAAAGATCCACATCGTATTGGCGGGCATTGATAAGATATTACCATCGGTCAAAGACCTGCAAACCATGTGGCCGTTGCTGGCCACTTATGGTACTGGTCAGAAAGTCACTTCTTACAATTCCATCTTATGGGGGCCGCGCAAAGCGGATGAAGTGGATGGGCCTGATCAAATGTACGTGGTGCTGATTGATAACGGTCGCACGGATGTCATTGCCGACGAAGTGCAACGCAGCGTCATGTCTTGTATCCGATGTGGCGCTTGCCAATATGCCGATCCCGTGTATTCCGTCATCGGTGGACAAACCTATCACTCCACGCGCATGGGACCTCCCGCTACCGTGGTGGAGCCGGTACTGCATGGCATGAAGAGCCACGGCTTCTTCAGCGAACTCTCTACGCTTAGCGGAGCCGATACCGAACAGTGTCCTGTGAACATCAATTTCAATAAGTTGCTGCTCGATAACCGCAGGAAAAAGGCGGAGCAGGAAAACACGCTTTCTACCGAAAGGATTTTCTTCACCCTTTGGAAAAATGCAATGATCAAGCGCGACAGTCCTAAATGGAAGACACTGAAACCCCGCCGTTACTTTATGGACGAGTTGTTTTTCAAATCCCACAACGGGCTGCGCTCGATGCGTGAACCAGCACGCGAGTCATTCAATGACCTTTGGAAAAAAAGGTTCCCGCATTAAGGGGCTTTCACAAACCCGAACCGACGAACTTTACCATCGTTCTCTCGAACGGTTGCATGATACTTTCCGGTCGCAAGATGCGAGATAACTGCCGAATGGGTTTGGAAACCTGAGGCAAGCGGTTCCTGGTGCAGCTGCCGACCCTGAAGATCGTGTATTTCCAAAACCCCTCCTTCAAAAAAGGAAAGATCAAAGTTAATCTTGTCGACGGCTGGGTTGGGGTATGCCAACGTTTGGTTTTGGTCATCAATCCATGCAACCGAATTGAGCAGGTTGGGGTCTAAGCGCACCAAACCTCCCGATTGCATTCCGGCCCAGACAATCCCTTGCGGATCCACATGAACACATTGGATTACATTATCGGGCAATGAACCGTTCGACGTTCCGTATGCAAAGAAGTTCAATCCGTTTTTACGAATGAGGCCTGCGTCCAAACTTCCCATCCATATTTCATCCGAAGGCGCATGGTAGGCAATGCAGGTGGTACTATTGGAGGCAATGCCGGAGGTGGATGTACTCAAGGTCAAAAACTGAATACCTCCCACATAAGCCGACAATCCGTTGGCCGGCGTAGCCATCCATGGAGTGCCTGCAACATCTCTAACGAGTCCCAGACAGGAGTTGTCGGGCAGGTTTGAGTTCAACAAGGTAAAATGCTGCCAACTGCCACCACTCAAAAATCCCAGACCACCATTGATGGTGCCAACCATCGTGGAAATCGAATCACTCCACAAGGCACTGATGTTATTTGATAACAGCGGAGTATTGGTCATATTGTAAGTGTTCCAGGTGAGACCATCAAACAGGGCCAGCCCTCCAATCGTTCCCACCCATATGCCTCCGGAATGGTTTTTAGCCAATGATCGAACAAAATCATCGGGGATGGAGGAGTTGGTCATATTGTAAATGGTCCAACTGCTACCATCGAATTTGGCTAACCCACCGAAGAAGGTTCCCACCCATACGTTGGTTCCTTCCGCGAGCAACGACCGAATGGAATTATCGGGTAGCCCGGAATTCATGGTGGTATAAACGGTCCATGTGGTGCCATCAAAGGAAGCCAACCCATAATCGGTGCCTACCCATTTGGTTCCATTGGGTGCTGTGGTGATACACCTTACCGAATTTTCAGGCAGCGGGGAGTTACCGGTGTTGTAGTAGGTCCATGCCTGTTGTGCGATGATGGCTGGTGACCACAAAGCGGACAACACCAATAGGAAAACGCGAATCATGGATGGTTTCATCACTCGACTACAATCCTCAATGTTTGGATGTCGGTGCCGTTGTTGACCTCACACATGTAGATTCCTTTCGGGAAATGGGAGAGATCCATCAACAGGCTGCGGCTTGATTCAGGATTTATGATTTTTTGCATTAGTTCCCTGCCCATGATGTCATATAAAACAACACGGGTGGCTGCTGCAACGCCTCCTTGGATTTCTAATGTGACAATCCCAGAGGTTGGGTTGGGGTGCACGATGGCTTCAAACGGTTCGGGGCTTTCGCCGATACGACAGGGCATGGCTACACTGTAATACGTAGTGCCTCGGATGCCACAAGCGTTTTTGGCGGCACAGGAAACATTGCCTGCCGTACTGCCGAAGTTGATGCTGGCCGTTGTGCTGCCTTGACCGGAACTTACAGTAGCGCCAGTAGGTACGTTCCATTTGTAATAGGTCGCACCGGCCATTGGAGTAGCGGAGTAGGCAACGGCTTGCTGGTTGGCACAAACGCTAACGGGCCCTGTTACCGTTGGCTTGGCAGGTGTGGCAAAAACCGTTGCACATCTTGCGGTGCTATTCATACAGCCGTTATTGGAAGTTACGCACAGCGACCCAGACGAAAACCCAGATGCAGTGGAGAATGTAATGGCATTGGTCCCTTGACCAGAGGTGATGGTCACACCCGCAGGAGGGGTCCATTGATAGGAAACCGCTCCGTTGACCGGTGCAACTTGTACGGCTGCGGATGACGTAACACAATGCCCGTTCAATTCACCTTGTATCAGTCCTGGACGTGCTGCGTTGCTCTTCGTAACCGTTTTGCAACGCGGCACCGAAGTACAATTACCGCGCGTAGAGGTCACACAAACCGAACCCGAGGTGAAAGCAGAGGAGAAATTCACGTGGATGGAGGAGGTGCCTTGTCCGGAAACAATGCTGGCTCCTGTTGGAACGGTCCAGTTAAAGGAGTTGATGTTTGGGTTATTGGTGACGTAATAATTCAACGTCGATCCTACACACGCCAACGCAGGACCATTGAGTGGATAAGGGGCACTGGGAGGTGTTTCCACCTGAACAAAAACGGAATCGGAGCCCGTGCAGCCATTGGCGGGGTTTGTGACTTGAACTACATACGTATCCGTAACAACCGGAGCGGCATTGGTGGATGCCAGCGTGGAGTTAAAACTCGATTGCACGGATCCCCATTGATAGGTCAGCGCAGACGGAACCGTGTTTTTCATGGTCAAGGTCCATGAAGTGATGCTTCCTACGTCGTTGCCTGCGGCATCCACGGCTCTCAACTGCCAAGTACCGTTGGCATTGCCCGTAAAGCCCGAGAGGTTACCATCAGGTATGTAATTGCCGTTAAACGGAGCACTACCTGAACCGATGGGCGTAGTTGCAGACATGGTAAAAGTAGTGTTGGTGAAATTGTCGCCACTGCCTCCGCGACGATTGCTCAGTAAAACGGATGTGCCGGCTGGTGAAATCAGGTATAACATCAGATCACCATCATACGTGTGGGTGATGTTCACTTTGGCAGAAACGACCACTCCTGAACTGAGTGTAGTCGGATTGATGCCCGAAACGGTAATGGGTGAATAAACGCCATTTGGATTGTTATCAGGAATGGCATAGACGCTGTTGTTGCTGAACATCACCTGGGTGGTAGTGGTAGGTGGATTAGGAAGTGTGGCGGCGAGCGTGATGGTTTCACCTGCACAAATCAATGAATCGGATGCCGAAGCAACCACTGGCATTAGCTGTTCCGTAACAACGGTTGGTGCCGAAGTCATGGGGCATGCGGACCCCAAGCCTGTGGTCACCGAGTAGGACCCCTGTTGGGAGACGATGATGGATTGTGAGGTAGCACCATTCGACCATAGGTAGGAAGAAGCCGAAGAAGCTGTAAGCGTTACACTGCCGCCGCTGCAAATGGTGGTGCTTCCGGATGCGCTAATGGTAGGCGTGGTGCCCACTTGTTGTGTCAGGGTGTATGGCACCACAATGATGTTGTTGCCTTCCTCCTCTTCTAAGAAATAGTTTGCAGGATCGAGTTGCACCACAATTTGGTATTGGCCGTTGCAGGTTCCAGGCGGTATGGTGATGTACATGCCGTCGAGGCTTTGATAATAGATGTCGGTATAGCCTGAAGAAATGCCTTGTACCGTTTGCGAACAGTTATAGGAGCCGCCACCGAGGCCGTAATTGGGGAAACTGGAATTCACAAGCGTATTGCCCGATGAATCCACGCAATGTCCATTGTAGGTGGAACAGGATCCATAGTCCATCAAACAAAAAGCCAGCTTTGCGCCGCTACCCACGATGGGCCAGTTCAACGGATTGGGGTCGTTGGTTTGCGTCCTTAAAGTAAAATCACCCCAGTTATCCACATGCATGTGACCATGGGTGGGATGGTACGTCATGGATCCTGCATCACGGTCGTAATAAGTCATCGTGTTGCCGGTCTTATGATAAACCCTTTGCTTGATCAGTTGACGAGGTGGCAAGCCGGTGTTGGGACACGTTGTAGGGGCCGTTCCCGTGATGGTATCCGTTCCGCAGATATACGTGTTGGTGGTTCGGATCTCCAGCGGACCATGTCCGATGTTCGGCGTGGAAACGGAGATGCGGAGTCGTCCGTTATTGGAACCGTTACCCGATTGAGAATACTCTATGATTCCGTAGCTTCCGGAAACCAACAGGGGGGGTCTTGCGGCAATGATGTCAGGCAGCAAATCACAATTGGTGGAACCAGGGGTTTCACATTGGCAACCGGTCGCATTGGTGGTCGTGCATTGTGCCAAGGAGATGGCGGGGAGTAAGGCCAATAATGTAATGGAAAGTAAATACTTGAGCATCTATGAGGGGTCTTTCGTGTGAAAGGTAAACCTACGAAAAACCCTTGCATCTTGCAAGAAAACTAGGGCTCCGCCAGAATCTTGTCCATGAACATGGTAAAATCATCCTTGAATTTTTCAAAATCGGCACCAGTGGCCTTACCTGAAAACCCCGAATAAATCTTTCTGACCCTGTGATTCTTGTCCAAGTAGATGCTCGTGGGAAAGGCTTGGAAGTTATCGAGACCGGGCAACACCGATTTCAGTTTTTCTCTGTTGGCACACACCAACATGGGGTAAGTGATGCCAAAACGGGCACGCAAACGCTTGACATTGTTGGCGGCCCTTTGAAAGTCGTCGGTTTTTTCAAATGACAATCCAATCACTTCCACCCCTCGCTCACGGTTTTTAGCGTAGTAGGCTTGAAGGAATTCCGATTCATCCAAACAATTCGGACACCATGACCCCAGTATCTGTACAATCACCGCCTTTCCTTTGAACCGTTCATCTTTCAAATCCACCATCATGCTGTCGGTGTCAGGAAACCGCAACTCAAAGGGCTTATCTCCGCCCTTGTACTTGGTGATGGCGGTGGGGTCGGGTAAGGCCGCTTTTTCATCCCGGAATCCGGTGAATCCGATCTGGCGATGGGTTCCGGAATAGAATATACCCTCTATCGTGTTGGACCTTACTTTGGCCTTGAACAAGTAAACAAACACGCCGTCAAATGCCGATAGAAACAGGCTGTCGCCATCTACTACACCTTCCAAATAGCGGTAGTCGCCTGATGAGGTCAAAAAGGTTCCATTGACAACGCCACCGTCTTGATTGAAAATCCCTACGGCATACGTGCTGTCTTTAGTACCTCCCCCAAACATCACCGACCATCGGCCATGTATCTTTTTAGAAGGTTCTTTGCTGCGAATGTAAAACCTGGGGCCTGCGTTGTAGTAGGCCTGCAACGGAATGGATGCATGGGTCGTACGTGTAAGGTTGATAAAGGAACCCTCCAATGTATTTTGATTCACCACTTTCATCCGCAATTCCGATTCGTAGACAGGAAACCTGACGAATATCGAGTCGTTTTCCATTCGCACCTCATCCAAAGTCATTTTTTCGGGTCCGTTCATGATGTGAAAAACATAGGACGAATCCTTTTTTTGTATTTCCAATTGGAAAGGCAGTTCCCCGCCTGGAGTGAGCAGGATGGCACGCCAAATGCCAATGGCGAGTTGTAGGGTGATGGGCAAGGCAGTCATGGAGCGTGTTATTTCTGTAGGATTTTGCCGCTCACATCGAAAGCGATTCTTTTTCCCAAGGTCGGATTACTGTAGGCCTTGATGTGATAAACGCCGGAGGACTCGAAAACCAATGTGTCGGAGGAGGCATGGTACGGATTTTGGGTGGAGCAAATCGCCTTGATCCGTGCAACTTTTTCTTGGCGGTTCTGAGCGACCAACAGATAGCTTACAGGATTGTTCAAGTCCTTTGAAAGGTACTCTGTGACGATTTCCGAATCACGATCCTCAACCCTCACATCATACATGCCACGCAAGGCCGGTTTGTTGATGTCCAATTCCATGAAGGGCGCCAACTCTTTTTTCCAATCGGGGGTATGGATGATTACGGTTTCACTTCTGCCATCAGACCAAACCGTTTTTTGCAAAACCGATCCTGCTGAATGCAGCGCTTCGATAACTTTTTCAAAATGACTTTTGCAGTCGAAATATGCTTTTTCTTGCTGGGTTGTTTGTTGACAGGAAAACACCATGAACAACGCCAACATCAAAAGAGCACCTGATTGTTTTTTCATGTTATCGGGGGACGTTTGAGAGCCTTGACAAATAAGCATTGGCTAAGCCCTCTTGACCCATGTTTTTATAAGTGATGCCGACATTCATCAGCATTTTCTGGTTATTAGGTTCTAACGCTTCCACTTTTTTAAAGTATTCCAGCGCCTTGTCGAGTTGGTTCTGCACAGCATAACAATTGCCGCTGTTCATCAGGGCGTCCACACTGTTGGGGTTCAATTGCAGCGTAATGGCATAAAGCCGTAAAGCCTCCGCATAGTTCCCTTTCTGGGCAAAGGTATTCCCTTTGTT
>JBMTLM010000066.1:0-8005 GCA_049431185.1 Bacteroidia bacterium
TTGGCTGGTTTACCTGGCCAGTCTGGTTCTGTGGGAGGCACAAGTAGTGTGGGCACATTGATCAGTGCCACTGGTGGTGGAGGTGGCAATGGATTTAATGGAATCGGTGGGGTAGGTGGTACGTCCACGGCCTCCATCAATGTTTCCGGTGAGCCGGGTCGTTATGGATTGGCCAACACGGGAATTGCCTATGGGGGGTCAGCTCCATTGGGTGGTTTTGGAGGTTTAGGCGGAGTAAACAGTGTTGGTGGAACCGGTATAGCTCCAGGCGGTGGCGGCGGTGGAGCAGGATATACTAACGGATCCTATGCTGGAGGCCAAGGTGCTGTAGGAAGGGTTGTGATTTATTATTGATGATGATTCCAACATCAGGTATCACCTACCATATCTATTCCTTGTCTTAACTGGCACAGGAATGCTTTTTGCCAAACTATAAGCTGAAAAGTAGATCAGTCGTTCGTCATAATTACTGACTCCCCAGATTATCCGCTGTAGCTTGTTCGTGGAGTAGTCTAGCTGAACAGGCTCTCCATTCGGCACGTTGCTTTTATATTCCATTTGCTTGCCGGTTTTGAAGTCTTCAAAAATGAGCACCAAGGCACGGTTGTAGTAAACGATTTGCTCCTGCTCCAGATCGATCAGCAGCATCTTACACTTGTTGCTGAGCCGGTCGCTGAACCAAAGGTCATCCTTTTTCAATGCCATGTAGGTTTTTCGGTTGCCTACCTTGCGTATGAAATTATAGGCATATTGGTAAATGTAACCGTTGTTGTAATTCAAATACAGGTTATAGGTGTAGTCAAACCGGGTGTAATAGAAGTCTTGCAGATATTCCCGGTTATTGTAAAAAGTGGGAATAGACCCGATTTCAAAGAACTGATACCAATGATTCAACGCCCTGTACCAATCCTCCGGTTTGTTGTACGGTAATTTTTCCTGGGCACGTGTCCTGTTATGGAACCGATAGATGGTTTTTTCCTCGTTATCCATGATCAGGAGGTTGTCATGCTCATCGAACTCTATCTGGCGCACACAACCTTTGTATTCCAATTTCAACGAATCCAACACCTTGCCGTTCTTGATGAAATACACCATGGGACGGTTGCATGAATTGAAGGCAATCACCTCTTCCGAATTCACCGCCATCTTGAAATTGAATTGGCCTTCGCCCATGATGAGATGTCGTGGTACGGCATACAGGTCTTCGCGTTCCAATTGGGCAAATGCACTATGATTGAAGAATAGTAGACAAGATGCGATGCAGATTCGGAGGGTCATTTTCATTCTGATAGGCTTTTCTTGAATGCGTTGAAACGCATTTTGGCGTTTTCCGACAACAAATACATCACGGGTACAAGGATGAGCGTAAGAAAGGTGGCGAATCCTAATCCAAAAATCATGGTCCATGAGAGCGGACCCCAAAACGCCACACTGTCACCGCCAAAATAGATGTGTGGATTCAGCTCGGTGAACAGTTTGGCGAAGTCAATGTTCAAACCCACTGCCAACGGTATCAATCCGAGTATCGTGGCTGTCGCGGTGAGCAGTACGGGAGTGGCCCTGGTTTTTCCGCCTTCAATGATGGCTTCTTTCAACTCCATGCCTTGTTCGCGCATCAAGTCGATGAACTCTACAATCAGGATACCATTTCGTACAACGATGCCTGCCAAAGCCACAATCCCCACTCCAGTCATCAGGATGGAAATCTCCATACCGAAAATCGCAAAACCCAATAGCACACCGATTAAGCTGAAGATGATTTCGCTGAGGATGATGTGGGGTTTGCTCAAAGAATTAAATTGCGTCACCAGAATGAGAAAGATGATGCCTAAGGAAATCAACATGGCACTACCCAAAAAGCTGGTAGTTTCCGCCTGTTGCTCCTGCTCTCCGGTCATATCCACCGTTACGCCTTCCGGCAATTCATATTCAGACACGGCTTGCTGCACAGAGGCCACTACTTCATTGGGAGCGAATCCACCCAACACGTTCGAGTAAATGGTGATACAGCGTTTCTGGTTCTTGCGTTTGATGCTGGCGTAGGTGGCTGAATAGTCGATGGTGGCGAAAGATGAAAGCGGTACCTGACGAACCATGCCGCCCATGTTCATGTCACGGAAAGTGATTGAAAGGTTACGCAATTGATCCACGTTTTCGCGTTGTTCCTTCTGCAAGCGCATTTGGATCGGATATTCATCGTTGGCATCACGGAACTTGGAGACTTCCTTGCCGAAGATGGCGGTTCGAAGCTCACTGCCCACCTGACCGGTGGAGATCCCTTCGCGATTGGCGCGTTCGCGGTCGATGTTGAAAATGATTTCCGGTTTGTTGTTTTGCAAATCCGTTTTTAGTTCCTCCACACCGGGAATCTCCAATGAGTCCAGGTATTTTTTGAGTGATCCTGAAACGGCAATGAGCTTTGTAAAGTCGTCTCCCGTAACCTCAATATTGACCGGCTTGCCGGTAGGCGGTCCGCCCTTTTCCTGGTCGACGGTGATTTCGGCACCGGGAATGTCACCAAGTGCGACACGCATTTTATTGAGATAATCACGGGTGGAAACGCCATCCCTTCTTCCGTACTCAACAAACGCGATAGTGACTTTGGAGCGGTTAGGATAAACCGCCTGATCGTTTTCGGCCGGATCCGTGACACCGATGGCCACGTTTGAAATGATGGAGGTCACAATCGGATTATCCTTTCCCATGATGCGTTCCACTTTGCCTTCTAAAATTTTTGTGACCGAATCGGTGTGCGCCTGATCTGTTCCAACTGGCAAGGTGAGATACACATAAATGAAATTGGGGTCCGCTTCTGGGAAGAACCTAGTGCCGGGACTTCTTACCATCAGCAGTGCAATGGTCAGGAAAAACAACGCAACGGTTCCCATCAACATTTTCCACGGTCTTTCCAATGCGTAGGCCAAGATCTTTTTGTACCGCTCCATGTAACGCGGCCAAATGTCGTTTTGGAATTTTTTGATGGCCTTCACCAACCAAAGGTTATGGCATACAATCATCAGGTACATGAACACGATGAAGTTGCCTAATCCGAAGTTACCTACCAAATAAGCCACCAAGGCTACCACACCGCTAATGACCCCAGTCAGGCGGAGTCGTTTACGGGTCTTCACCTTTTCGTCGTCATCGTCATGCTCCGGTTTCATAAACGATACCGCAAAAACGGGATTAATGATATAGGCGACCAACAATGAAGCGGTCAAGGTGATGATGAGTGTTACAGGCAGGAAGAACATGAACTCGCCAATCACGCCTTGCCAAAAAGCCAAAGGGATGAAAGGCGCAAGGGTAGTGGCCGTACCGGATAAAACGGGGAGGAATACTTCTCCCGTAGCTGACTTGGCGGCGGTGACGATATCCACTTTTCCGTTGTTGAATATCCGGTGTGTGTTTTCAATTACTACAATGGCATCATCAACCACGATTCCCAAGGCCAACAGGAGCGAGAACAATACGATCATGTTCATGGTGAAGCCCAAGGCAGGCATCAACAGGAACGCCAGGAAGATCGAGAGTGGCACGGACAATGCCACGAAAATGGCATTGGTTGCACCCATGAAAAACATGAGTAATACCGTTACCAGTACGAAACCGATGATTATGGTGTTGATCAGGTCATGTAGCGTGACACGGGTCTTGTTGGATTGGTCACCGGTGAGCGTAACCTTCAAGTCCTTCGGAAACTGGCTTTTTTGCATTTCCTCCACAGTGGCCTTGATCTTGTCAGAGGCTTCTATCAGGTTTTCGCCGGCACGTTTTACGACATTCAACGTGATTACGTTCTTCCCGTACAGGCGAGCGTAGCTCTCTTGCTCCTTGAAATCGTCACGCACTTCGGCGATGTCACGCAGATACAATGGTGCGCCTTCCGTGGAGAGGACCACGATGTTGCGGATGGCTTCCACGTTTTTGAATTCACCTTTCACGGAGATCGACCGGCGCATGCCGTCCATGGGAACGGTTCCGCCGGAGATGGTGAGGTTTTCGAATCGAATCGCATTTTCAACATCCCTCATCGACACATTAGCGGCCTGAATCTTGTACATGTCGATGTTCACCTGAATCTCCCGTTCCAAAGCACCGATGATGTCCACCCGTGAGATCTCTTTCATGCTTTCAATGCGGTCCTTCAAATCATCCGCATATCCCTTCAACCGGTCGATTGGGTAGTCTCCTGCGATATTGATGAACAAGATGGGAATGTCTGAAAAGTTGATGTCTTGAACGTTGGGATCATTAGGCAGATCGGTAGGTAAGTCGTTGCGTGCCTTGTCCACCGCATCTTTTACGCGCTGCTTCGCGACAGCTACATCCACATCGGTGTTGAACTCTACAATGATGTTGGCGAAATCCTGTTGCGAGGTACTCGATACTTTTTTAACCCCGTTGATCGATTTCATCTGTTTCTCGAGCGGTTTTACTACGAGATTCTCCATGTCGGCAGGGGATGTGCCGGGGTAGATGGTGCTCACAAAAATCTGTGGCACCACGATATCGGGGAAATTCTCCTTTGGTAGGTTGTTGTACGTCGACAAGCCCGCCAGGGTGATGATGACGGTGAGTATGTAAATACTGGTTCGGTTGCTGATGGCCCAACTCGAGGGCTTGAACTCTTTGAATGGATTGCTCATGAAGGGATGAGGTGTTGGTTCACTTGGTTCTTAATTCCTCGCCCTCGTTGAGGTCGCGGTAGCCGTTTACGATGACTTGGTCTTTTGAGGTAATGCCGGTGAGCACTTCGGTCGAACCTCCATAGGTACGACCCAAGGTGACTTTCTTTCGAGCAGCCAACAATTTGCCGTTGCGGTTTTCAGCTACCATGAGGTATGACCCTTCTGAGGATCGCTGAACCAAATCCACCGGTACCACCAAGGCACTGTCGGATTTGTAATCGGCTATTTTCAATACGGCAACCATGTTCGGACTCAAAGGGCCGGGGATGGAATCCAACGGGGCCTCAACGTTGAATGTACGGTTCCTCTGGTCAATCATCCTCGAGGCGAATGCAATTTTGGAAGGCACCTCTTTTTTCAAATCCGGAAAGTATATCATCACCGGATCACCGGCATTCACTTTTCCCACCAGTGATTCCCCGACATTGCCGGTCACCTTCAGGCTTGATAGGTTTACTACTGAAATGGCAGGCATGCCGGGCATCACAGCTTGACCTACTTTGATGTTCACCGCATCCACAGTTCCGGCAACGGGAGCCTTGATCCGACTCAAATCCAATTGAGCGCTGGTGGCCGACATCCGTTTCTGCAATGCCATCATGTTATTCCTGGCTTGCAGATATTGAATTTCCGAACCTACTTGCTGCTCCCACAGGCTTTTTTGCTTTTCATACACATCGCGTGCAAATTGGTATTGGGTGCTGATCTCCGCGTAGGCTCCCGAGGTGCCAACATCGTCGAGCTGTGCAAGGACCTGTCCGGCCCTTACCTTGTCACCTACTTTCACATTGATGGATCGCACCGTTCCCTGTGACCTGGAACTCAAGGCCACACTTTGGTTGCCGTCTACCTTGGCTTGTACATCCACGTAGTTGGTGAAAACCTGTGGTTGCAGCGCTTTCAATTCAACTAAACGAATACCCGACACGGATCCTGTTTCCTTCCTGATCTCGTCCTTCAGTGTGCGGATGCGTTCATTGAGTTTGGCTTGTTCCTTCAGTAGTTTTTCCAGCTCGGCTGTTTTGTCGCCGGCTTGCTCTCCGCCACAAGCTACGATGGCCATCGAGAGCATCAGATATGCAAATACTTTTTTCATGATGAAAGTGATTGTTCAGAATTTGAATTTACCCATGGCTTTTTCCAACTCGACTTTGGCCACAGCCGCAGCCAATAGGGAGGAGAAGTAATTGGTTTCCGATTCGCGAAGCGAGGATTCCGCCTCCACGATTTCAAGGCTGGAGCCCACCCCTTTGTCATACTTGACCTTGGCGATGCGCACGATCTCACGGGCGAGGTCGCGGTTTTTCTGTTGCATCTTCAAGTCTTCGATGCCTTTGTTCAGGTTGGAGACGGCATTGCGGTATTCCAACTCGATTCCTTGTTCCAGTTTGATGGAGCCGTTCTCCACCATTTCCAAACGCAATTTTGCTTGATTGACCTGGTAACGGTTTTTCAATCCAGCGAATAAGGGCATTTTCACCGATGCGCCTACAATGGCGGTGGGATACCAGCGATATCCTGATTGGAATATGTTGAATTCATTTCTGGAAGCATTCGCGCTATAGCTTCCATAGGCTACCAAGGTGGGCCATTGCAAGGATTTGTAACGTTTCAAATCCATTTCAGACAAGGTGTATTGGGTTTCCAAAATGGAGTATTCAATGCGTTGCCGGTAGTCGATGGCCGTGGTCTCAGCCAACGTACCGAAAGCGCTGGCATCCGGCACGGCTTCGGTGAGCGTTAAATCCGTTGCAAGATCCAACCCCATTTGAAACTTGAGCAGGTTCATGCCGTCAATGACCATGCGACTTGCTTGGTTAATGGCCGTTTCGAGTAGGTTATAATTAAGGTCCAGGCGATCCAAGTCCACTTTCTCAACAAAGCCCTTGTCGTAAAGCACCTTGGTGTCTTTGCGCAATTTGTCGAGTCGGCCTAGGTCACCGTTCAGCTGCTTGAGTTTCTCCTTGACCACCAAAACCATGTAGTAACTTTTGGTGATGTTAACCGCCATCTCGATCTTTAATTGCTCTGCTGTTTTCTTGGATAACTCTGCATAGATGCGGGTGGCTTTGATACCAATCAGATAGGAACCGTCGAACAACAATTGGGAGGCATTGATTCCTGCGGAGGATGACCAGGCCTGACCGAACTGTACGGGAGCGTAGGAGCCCGGCGCACCGCCAAAGAATTCAGCAGGGACGAAAGAGGTTGGGATCTCCACGAACTTGTTCAAATCAGCTGATAGGTTTACCTGGGGCAATCCTACGGCGACCAGTTCGTTGATCTTCGCCTGAGCAATGGCGATTTCCAAATTGGCGTTCTTAATGTCTGGGTGATTATCGATTGCAAAGGCAACCGCCTCCGTGATATTCACACTCATTGGAGTGGACGAGTTCTGGCCAAAGGTCCAGCCAACGGTCATGACCAAGGCCCATGTGATGAGTAGGTTTTTCATGATCAATTCAAGATGCCTGTTTTGCTTTTTCATTTTCCGTTTCCTTGTATCGTTGAATGAGTTTTTGGCCCTTCAGCGTGGTGATGCCATGCATGAAATGGTCAAACAAGGCCATTTGCACGTCTTTGACATGGAATTTGGCTGAAGGAAATATCTCCGGGTTGAATCCCATCTCCACCTCTTCCAATCGCAGCTTGGCCAGGATCCGTACGTCTATATCCGACCGGTAAAGTCCTGCCAACATCCCTCTGTGAAGGTTGTCATGGATGCTTTGCATCATCACATGGTCCTTGAAATCCAAATAGGTCATCCAGGCTTGCGGATGGTTTTTCCTGATGTCAAATAGGAGATTGGGGTTGATGGAGCCCAACATGGATTGCATGTGATCCATCATCATCATCAATTCCTGCACCGCATCCTCCGCAAGCAAAGCGATTTCCTTAAAAGCCAGTTTACGTTTTTCCAAGTCGTGGTGGCAACATTGAAAAACCATGTCGTTCTTGTCTTTGAAATACCGGTAGAGCGTTTTTTTGGAAACGGACAAGTGCTTGGCCACATCATCCATCGTGATGCTCTTCACACCGAACCGATAGAGCAGATCCGTAACGGAACAGATCATGCGTTCTTTGGATTCAGGATGGATGTTGGTAGTGGAATCCTCGTGCATTGGATGTAGAAATCAAGGCGGGGTGCAAAACTATGGAAACTTTATACGTTTACAAAGTTTCCTGCATAAAAGTTTTGAATCCATTATATAATATTATAAATCAATGATATAAATCATTGTCGCAGGTTGATGGATGGCCTAATATTCGTATCTTTGTAGTGCTTTGGATATGTCTTTCTCACCCAACGACGC
>JBMTLM010000067.1:0-7861 GCA_049431185.1 Bacteroidia bacterium
TTACAATCCTGATGAGAACGATTCGGTGGTGGATGGTTTGATACTAAGTGGCGAGTTTGAGAAGGTACAACTGCCTGTGGTTGGAGCAGTGGCTTCAACGCGACATGGTTTGCAGTTGATGCCGCACCGCATCAAGGGGGAAGGTTTTTACATCGCCGCGCTGATGAAGACCGGAGGTTACGAAGTTTCGTCTACGCAAAATTTTAAAATCAGTAAAAACAAATCATCCGGATTCAAGCATGCGGATGAATGGCTTAACATTCCTGCTGCATTTGAATTTGTTTCATTACAAGACCATCTATATGCGTTACCTAAACAGCATTTGGATTCCATCCAACTGTTGCAGTCCAATTGTTATATAAGGAAGGCCGGCGTTTGCATGGGTTCGCTGAGTGGGGATGGATTGATGCCTTCGCATGAACTTGCCCTTTATAAGGGGGTATCGGACCAACTGACCTCAATAGAATTGGACCTAGACGCTGCTTTGAAATATTTGAAAGGAGAGGCGATTCCTACCTTTGGTAAAAAAACCGGTTGGCATCTAGCCACATTCAAGAACCAACCATTAGGTTGGATGAAAGGGGTAGGTTCCCGTTTCAACAACTCCTACCCGAAAGAACTTCGAATCCGAAAACAGCTGTGACTTCATTGCTCGACCATTCTGCAGCGTACAAAGTATTACGTGCCGATCCGGCGATGAAGGCTATTATTAAAAAGACGGGCACCATTGAGCAACGTAAAATTGATAAAGACATTTACGGTTCGTTATTGAGATCCATTACCGGTCAACAGCTTTCCGTGAAAGCGGCGGCTACGATTCATCAACGTTTCCTCGATGTTTTTCCTAAAAGAAAGCCTCACCCCGAAACCCTGTTGTCACTTCCCCTAGAAACCCTTCGAGGTGCCGGTTTATCGATGCAAAAATCACAATACCTGAAAAGTGTGGCGGAGCATGCCTTGGCTGGCGAGTTGGATTTCAAAACACTGAACAAGTTGGAAGATGAGGCTTTGATATCGCATTTCACACGTATCAAGGGCATCGGAGTATGGTCTGCGCAAATGGTGATGATGTTCGCCTTGCAACGGCCAGACGTTTTCCCGACCGGAGACTTGGGTATCCAGCAATCCATGAAAAGTCAATATGGTATCCGTAAGGAGGGCAAACAACTCATGAAAACCATGGAAGACATCGCGGTCGATTGGCGCCCATTTCGTACATTAGCGTGCCTGCATTTATGGGCGGTCAAAGACCTTTAATCTTTTAAAAATGAAAACAACCACGCACCTATGTTTTGCAGCACTAATCTTGTTTGCCGCTTGTCAGTCTGACTCAACATCCGATCGTGAGGCGGAGCTGGCCCGCAAAGAGCGAGCATTGATTCAGAAGGAAAATGAACTGATCTTGAAGCAGCAGCAACAGGAATTGGAAGAAAAAGAGCTGGCCTTAATGGCCAAAGAAGAAGCCTTGGATGCCCGAGAACGGAAAGCGGATGCAGAAAAAAGATATCATGCGTTCGGATTGGGTGAGTTTCCTGAAGCCTCCACCCGTTACTTGGATTACAACGACATCAGTCATTTAACCAAGGATGAAATGACCATCATGCGAAATGAAATTTTCGCAAGGCATGGTTATACTTTCAAAACCCAATGGCTACAAGATTATTTCTCCAAGTATTCCTGGTATCGTCCATTGTATACAGATGTGAGCTACCAGCTTTCGGAAATCGAACGAGCCAATGTGAAGTTTATCCTTCAATACGAAAAAAGATAGTGAGCAAAAATTGCATTGTTGTGAAAAGCACTTTTAAGGCGGCCTTACTGCTGTTGATACTCATTTCAGAGACGGCCTGGGGTCAATTGCGCAAAAAGGTTTTGTTCCTGGGCAACAGTTATACCGCTTACAACAACCTTCCGCAGATGGTCGCAGATGTGGCTTTGTCAGCAGGTGACACCGTAATTTTTGGAAGCAATACGCCCGGTGGATACACCCTGCAAGGCCATAGCACCGATGCCACATCGCTATCGCTATTGGCCGCAGGAGACTGGGACCATGTGGTATTGCAGGAGCAGAGTCAGCGTCCATCGTTTCCGATCAGCCAAGTGCAATCGAGTGTGTTTCCTTATGCACGCGCCTTGGATTCGATAGCACACGCTTTAAACCCATGCGTACAAACGGTTTTTTACATGACGTGGGGAAGAAAGAATGGTGATGCCAGTAATTGTGCGGTATGGCCCCCCGTTTGTACCTACTCCGGTATGGATAGTTTGTTGCGCTTACGATATATGCAGATGGCTACAGACAATGATGCATTGGTGTCGCCAGCGGGTGCGGTGTGGAGGCACATACGCCTCAATTTGCCGGGGATTGAGTTGTACCAAACGGATGAGAGCCATCCCAGCCTGGCGGGATCTTACGCGGTCGCATGTGCCTTTTATTCGGTGTTGTTCAGGAAAAACCCAAACCTGATAGCCTTTGATGCGGGTTTGGATCCCATGATCGCCACTCAAATCCGACAGGCTGCAAAAGATGTGGCTTATGACTCGCTTTCCACATGGTTGGTGGACGCCTATGATGCCCAAGCAAACTTTGGTTATTCCCCTTCGGGGCTTCAAGTGAGTTTCATTAATAATTCCGCCTTCGCCAATGATTTTGTTTGGGATTTTGGCGATGGCGCAACCAGCAACTTACCCAACCCGATACATCAGTATACGGCCCCTGGAAACTTCCAAGTTAGCTTAACGGCTTCGAATTGTTTCTCCACTGATGTTTCCACATCGAATCTGAATGTTATATCTACCGGTTGGCAAGATGTCTCTGAAGTTGGTGCGCTATATCCAAACCCCTCCGGAAATAATTTGTATTGGAAAGCACGCGAAGGGGCCATATTACAACTGGATATTTTTTCTCTCGAAGGTATTTGTGTAAAATCCTTGGCATATCCCTTGCCACCAATATGCATTGAAGACTTGTCAGCAGGCAACTATGCAGTTAGGCTGGTTTTGGAAAACGGGGTAGCTACGCGATATTTCGTTAAATTGCCATAAGTTGGTGTCAATCGCAAGTTGTTTTATTTGACTCGCATGGTGATTGATTGTATTTTTGCATAAAACCATAACCATGAAATATACACTTTTCGTTCTATTATTGATTGCTTTTAACGTTCAAGTCACTTACGCTCAGTTTTACGAAGGTCAATTGTCCAATCGCCAATTTGTGTGGATGGAACTGTTGCCCGTCAGTAAAGACAGCAGCGTATCAGGTGCTTTTTTTAACAAACAAACCGGCATGGAATCTGCGTTAAGCGGCAAAATGATCCAAGCCGGCCAATTAAAACTTGATCAGAAGTCAAAATCAGGCGAAGTGCTAGGCGTATTCCAAATCAAGATAAGCAAAGACAGTATTGTTGGCACGTGGGTTCGCACTTCATCTAAAACCCCAGTGCCTGTAAAGCTCTATCGATCGAACAATTCCTTTAAGTCATTAGCCACCCTTCCTGCCAGTGAAAAACTCCTGATGTCGAACGGAGATACGTTAAGCGCCCGCATGAAAAAGCTTCGCGACCCCAACGGTCCTGCCGCTACCATGATAGTAACATATACGCAACACGGATTGCTTAGCATCTCCTTCTTCACATATCATCACACATTCAATCTGAAGAATAACAAGGAGGTGGTATTGAAAAATGAAATTGACCCTTCCAAAATGGGTGACTTTTTGAAAACCCTCAGTGAAGCGGCTACTAAACAGATACAACTATTTAAAGAGTCGTCTGGTTTGAGTGAGGAGGAGTGGATAGAAGCATTGGGAAGTCAGCAGGCGTATGAGCAGTCATTTCAAAAAGCCAATATACTGTCCTCTCATTTGGATCAATATTTTGTAGATGCAAACGGCATTCATATTCTCGTAAACGGATATTTGGGATTAAAGGGCGACCTTACTTCATTGGATGCGAATTTGGAACTGGTATTGTCGATGGAGCAGCTGCGCCCTTATTTGAAAACCGGTTCTTCGCTTTTAATCAACTGATTATCTGCTATTTGTATTGAACCGGTGGCGTATTTTTTTCCATCATTGGCTGTGAATTACTTAACGCGATTGTTTTTGTAATCAACTGTATTTTAGCCACTTTTTCTAATTTTGTGGGATTCAAATGGTTGGGGAAGCCGTGCTGCGATTGTTTTCAAGATTTCTTTGTTTGTGCCTGTTGACATTGGGCCTTAAAGCCCAAGGACAGATTTATGCGCCATTGGGCAACATCCGCCTTTACGGCTTTTCATATGATGTTGAACCCGGTTTCTATCCAAAACCTGTTTATGTAAAATTTGTGGCGCCTGACAAAGGTCGTTTCAAATATGTGGTTTCAGGAGGAGAAGGGGAGAATTCCTATGACAATAAGCCATCCGTCATATTGGATAGCATAGCTACCATCGCCATGCAAATTTCGATTGATGGCCAATGGAATGACACCATTTTTGTGGGCACTTACTTTATTCGAGAAAAAATCACACTTCCCGTTTTATCGTTGCATCTCGATCGTTCCGATTTTGACGCACCAGGAGGCATACTTAATGGCAAACTGTTAGTAGTGGGGGATTCCACCGGAAAAACGATTTTGAAAACAGAAGGTCGGGTTTGGAACAAGTACAGCATTCGCACCTACAGCGAATTCATGGACTCCTCCGGTACGCGCAGATTGGGTAACATGAAAATCAAACCATTTGGTGGCATGACGGTCGGGTCTCCTGAGAAAGGGCTTCGCTTGGTGACCGATACCACCATCGGCTCCCGAAATATCGGATTCAACCCTTTTACCAGTAAACCCTTCAAATCTTATCGAACATTGGTGCTACGCGCCTCCGGAAACGATCAAAATCAAACACGTCTTAAGGACATGACCTTGAGTTCCATTGCCAGGGAGTTGGATTTGGATATCATGGATTACAGACCTTCCGTATTGTTGGTGAATGGGGATTACTGGGGCATCTACAACATCCGTGAAAAAATCAACCACGAATACCTGTATTATAACCACAAGGCGCCCAAAAATGAAAAGACCACATTACTGACAGCCGATGGTGACGGGCATGAGGAATATAATGCCATGATCAGATACATCGGCAAGGAATTTCCCGACTCTGCGGTGATTGACTCGGTGAACTCCGTCATGGTCTTGGAGAATTATCTGAACTACATCATCTTGCAACTTCATATCAACAACCAAGATTCACGAGGGAATGTTCGGTTTTGGAAAAGCTCTGCCCTCGATAATCGTTGGCGGTGGATTTTTTATGATTCGGACTTGAGCAGTGATGCAGGTACGGCAGGAAGAAACTATTTAAAAGAACGACTCAGCCCCAAACAAACCGAATGGTTCAACCCGCCATGGTCAACCGCCATCCTGCGAAACCTTGTCAGTCACCAACCCGTTCGAGAGCTCTTCATCAACCAATATTGCATGCTGATGGGTTCACGTATGCATCAAGACACCATCATCAACCGGATTGAATATTTCGCATCGATTTTCAGACCCGAGATCCCGCATCATGCCAAAAGAAGAGGTCGCTCCAGAAGTGGGAGCCTCAAATCGTGGGAGGAACTGATCTCCAGATTTAAAAAGTATTTTGAATTGCGGGAGGACGCCGTTTATGGTCACATGAAAACATGTTTCAGTCTAGAGCAAGACCCCGTGTCTGTTACGGTTTCCAACAACATGAAAGGCGTGCGCAATCTTCGCTTAAAAAATACAACATGGCTCTTCAGCAATGTGTCCTCCCATTTCTTTCCAGACGTGCCGCTGCCTATTGAGGCAACGGATTTGGCTTACGAATATGTTTTTGATCATTGGAAACAGGACTCTAGCAAATCCAAAGTCATTACCGTGATCCCTAGCGACAGCCTGCTGATTGAAGCGGTTTATAAGAAAAGAAATGAATCGCCCTCCAAAGGACTCCTTTTTTGCGACGCCTGGGCGGTGCGTGAGTCACGGAAAGACCGCTTCTTCCTTTTCCGCGTGTTCAACAACACCGAGGATTCTGTCAACACCGAGGGCATGCGATTGGTGAAGAACGGATTGGAGGCCTACACTCCCATACCCGCTACTACAATCCTTTCCGAACGGGCGTGCTGGTTCACCAATGACCCGGAGCGCGCCATCAAATTGGTACAGAACGAACCCATTGTGCTGTTAGACTCTATGGTGGGATTCCATTTGCGTGGTGGCACCTGGTACATTTTAGACTCGGATGACCTTTTGTTAGATAAGATAGATATTTTTTGTCCGGACACCTTGTACGAACAACGTGAAATCATACTAGCCACCCGCAACAGTACGTTAGAGGATTGGAAGTATCATGGTAAAATAGCGCCCTTGGAACCTCATGTCCCCGTCTTCATTGCACCTATCGTGCAAAAAGCCTCCGGCTCCAACTGGCACATACCCGCTTCATGCCTATTGCTGGCGGCCTGTATTATCATGTTGAGGAGAAAAAAGCTGACTTCGACATTGATGATTGGTTTTTTGACCATTTTCACAACCTCCCTATCTGCACAACCGCTGTGCGTGCCTGATAAATTTGGGTTGGATTCCATTCAAACAAAGCTGGTCAACAATAAAGGAGCGGGTTTTGATGAGTTGAACGGCTGTCGTAACATCCGTGTTGTTTTGAAAAACCTGTTGTATAGGGGTGGAAATAATCACCCGGAGTCTTTCATGAATCCACTTCTCCCATCAACCATCAAACAGCTCGAGGGTCAGGGATTCAACAAGATTATTTACTTATATCAGAAGAATTTTGAGGAAGCGTATCCTGTTGAGCGTCGCGATTCCTTACTCAAAGAAGGCGTGGAATATACCTGTAATCCGAAACTCGACTCCAACATGGTCGTGCAATTCATGACGGATATTCATAAGCGTGCCATGGAGGAAGATCCCGGCATGGTTTACGCGCACTGCTGGAACGGATGGCATCAGAGCGGACTGCTGTCGGCTTATACCATGATGCAATTCTGCGGTTATACAAATGCTCAGGCCTTAAGGTACTGGGAGATCAATACGGATGGTGGATACAAGGGCTTTCACCATGTGAAAAAAGCCATACTGGAATTCGTGCCATTTGAAGGACTTGAATTCACTTTGTTGCAGCGTAAGAAGTATTGTCCATGTGCAGATGACTCGCTTTTAAATGCTCCAGCCGTTTCAATGAACACCATCAAGGAGGAGGTTGGCAAGTATCATGTTGTTCAAAATGGTGAGACCTTGGCATCAATAGCCAGGAAATACAAAACCACGGTTGCACAACTGAAAAAAATGAATCGGATCAGGAATGAGCGTAATCTCCAGATAGGATCTCGATTGAGGGTAAGATAAAATGGGCGATTTTATCAATGTGATGATTGACGACATCCATGCGCTGCTGAGCCGCATCGGCATGCTTCCGCTTGCACTTCAACTTTTTGTTTGGATGCTGGTATTCGGTGGATTCCTTGTTTTTTTCATCAAGCACTTGGAGCAATGGGCCATACGAGCAGGATACCACAAAAGCCCTTATCTGCTGGCCGTTTCTCTGTTGCTTGTTTCCATGATGGTGTTTACCCTGATCTCCGTGGATCAGCGCTATGACCAGATTGAGTTGATGCAATTGAATGACCCTGGCAAGACCTATTTCCTAGCAGACTCCAGTGGGAATAAAAGCTATTTCAGCCGTGTGAAAGCACGGGTACTTTCCAATCCATCGATGAACATAACGGAAGCCCGACTCATTCAAGACAGCGCGGGTTTGGAGGTTATTAAAATTCATTCAGCGACCTTGAGGTTTTCGGCTTATGTGGCGACCATCGATTTGAGCCGTGTTGACATCAAAC
>JBMTLM010000068.1:0-7846 GCA_049431185.1 Bacteroidia bacterium
ACCGATATGGGATACCATCTGCAACTCAGCTCTGAAGCCAAAGACTTCATATCCGACAAAGGATTTGATGCCAATTTCGGTGCTCGACCCTTGAAGCGTGCCATCCAAAAATATGTGGAAGACATACTCGCTGAGGAAATCATCAAGGGTGAATTGAAGGAAGGTGACCAGATCATGTTGGATTTTGACAAGGAAAGTAACTCTTTGAAACCTTCGGTCACCAAAGCCTCTGCCCCACCGGCTTCCAAGCCAAAAAAGAAGAAAGAGGAAAACTAAACAAGCTTCCTCAATAAAAAAGGCTATCCCGAAAAGGATAGCCTTTTTTATGTGCAATTAAACGCATACTATTCCTGCATGCCATCCATGATTTCTTGGCTAACTCCTGTAAAGGAATAACCTCCATCATGAAACAGGTTTTGCATCGTCACCATTCTGGTTAAATCTGAAAACATGGCAATGCAATAATCGGCACAGCTTTCAGCGGACGCATTTCCCAGTGGGGACATGCGATCGGCGAAAGTAAAGAACCCGTCAAAACCCTTTACACCACTACCGGCTGTGGTGCGGGTCGGTGATTGAGAGATGGTGTTTACGCGTACCTTTTTGGCCTTGCCATAATGATAGCCAAAGGAACGGGTGATAGACTCCAACAAGGCTTTGGCATCAGCCATGTCATTATAATCCGGGAAAACCCGCTGTGCCGCAATGTAAGTCAAAGCCACCACACTACCCCAGTCGTTGATGGCATCGGTTTTCATGGCGGTGCGTAACACGCGGTGCAATGACATGGCGGATATGTCGAGTGTCTTGTGGTAAAAATCGTAGTTGGTGTCGATATAAGGTATGCTCTTGCGTACGTTAGGTGACATTCCAATGGAGTGCAATACAAAATCCACCTTACCTCCGAGTATCTCCATCGAAGAGGTGAAAAGTTTCTCTAGATCCTCATTGACGGTGGCGTCAGCAGCGATCACCTGGGAACCGGTGGCCTGTGCCAATTCATTGATGGCACCCAAACGCATAGCGACCGGGGCGTTGGTCAAGGTGAAAGTGGCCCCTTCTGCATGAGCCCTGGTGGCTACCTTCCATGCAATGGAATTAGGGTCCAGTGCACCAAAAATGATTCCTCTTTTACCTTTAAGAAGTCCGTTTGACATGTTTATGGATTTAGAATTATGGTCAAAATTACATTAAATACATCACTTGTGAACTCCCAGCAACTCTCGGGCGTTGGCACGGGCTGCTTCAGTTAACAATTCACCACTCAGCAGTCTGGCGAGTTCATCAATGCGTTGCTCCTTGTTGAGTCGAATCACATTCGATACGGTTCTGCCTTCAACCACCTTCTTGGATACGAAAAAGTGATCTCCACCATGTGCAGCCATTTGTGGCAAGTGGGTGATCACCAACACCTGCCTGTCATTAGACATCTCTCGGATTACCAAACCAATTTTGTGGGCAATTTCCCCCGAGACACCGGTGTCGATTTCATCAAAAATCAAGGTAGGCAGGCCTGACTTTTCAGCAATCAATGACTTGATGCACAACATGAGTCTTGATAATTCACCTCCGGACGCCACCTTGTCCAAGGCTTTCAAGGAGGATCCCTTATTGGCGCTGAACAAGAAATGCACTGTATCTATGCCATTGGATCGTAATATCCCTTCCGGAAGCGGTTCCATTTTGATATCGAAGGAGGCATTTTGCATGCCAACATCCCTCAACAAATCTGAAACTTTTTTCCTGATGGTTGGTATGGCTTTGGATCTCGATTTTCGGATATCCAATGCCATTTCGGTCAATTGCTTCTTCAGCTGTTCTACCTCATCCTGAAGTTGTTTGATGCGGACGGACAATTCCTCGTTGCCGGAAATGGAGGCCGACAATCGTTCCCTGATTTCAATCAAGTCTTGCACTCGATCAACACGGTGTTTACGCATAAGCCGGTTGATAAAATCGGTCCGATCGTTGATGGTGGCGAGCCTTTCAGGGTTAAAACTTACTTGCTCCGAGCTACGCTCCATCTCTACTGCCAAGTCCTTAAGTTCTATACTGACGGACTTCAAGCGCTGCACCCATTCTCCGGCAAAAGGATAAACGGAAGTCAGCGGGCCAAGGTTTTGGGTCATTTTATGAATGAGGCCTTGTATATCGATAGGCTCGTGATTCAATGCGGCAATGGCATTTGAAACCGCCAACTGAAATCCCTCTGCCCCCTCCAACATCTGCTGTTCCTGCTCTAATGTTTCCAACTCACCAGCCACCAATTGAGCAGCTTCCAATTCTTGCAGAAGAAATTGATTATAGTCGCTTTCCGTTTGCCATTGGGCAAGCCGTTCGCGAAGTCCTTCGAGTTCGGTTGATTTATGCTTGTGTTGGAAAAAAACCAGTGAATAGCTTTTCAATCTGCTTAAGCATCCAGCCAAAGAATCCACCACTTGCATCTGAAAATTGGACTCATTGATGGTTAGGGTTTCATGTTGTGAATGGATATCGATGAGTTGCGATCCGAAATCCTTCAAGGTGGAAAGATTTACCGGTGTATCGTTGATGAAAGACCTGGATTTGCCATCATGTGAAATCTCTCGTCGTACAATGGACTGCATGGAAAAATCCAAATCGTGATCCAGAAAAAACTGTTTGATATCGTGTCCACTCAAATCGAACTCCGCCTCGATTACACATTTCTTCTTTCCCGAAGCAAGGGCATTGGAATCAGAGCGGGCGCCAAGAATCAAAGAAAGAGCTCCCAATAGGATGGATTTTCCGGCTCCGGTTTCACCGGTAATCACCGTCATTCCCTTCCTGGGATCCAACACCAATTCTTCAATCAGTGCATAATTTGAAATATGAAGCCTGGTAAGCATTTCAAAGCAGGTACTTCGAAGTAATGAATATCATTTTTTATTAAGAATCCCCTGGTATTTCGTACCGTTGGCAGGATCAAACTCGGTGAGCACATTGATCATACGAGTCTTGGTTTCTGGAAAAGCGCCTCCAAATACGTTCACGATCTCATCCGATTTGGCGAAAAACAATGATTGCATCAGGTAGTTACCAGGTTTATCATTAAAGACCGGTCTCATTCCTTCAATGGCTTCTGCCATGAAGTTGATTGCATCATCCTTTTTCTCAGAGAGTATGTCCATTCCTTTCCGATGGTATTCATAACTCATCATTCGAACCGGTCTGAAAACGGGATTGTTCAGATTTTCAGACAACCAATAGCGGTTCCTGGTACCCTCAAAGGCACGCCAACCTTTCTCAGGACTGTTTTGCATGTTGGATACAATGGTTTGGGCTTTGACGAAATACGGTGACCCGCCCATTGGTGAAAAAGCATCGTAGTCCATACCGATAATAACGTAGGCGTAATAGGCCAGCACCGCCACCAAATTGGGGTTTGTGGCATTTTCATTGAACTCCAACGTTTGGAATTCAATGTAACGAAACTGAAGATTCTCATCATTCAATGAAAGAATCGGAGAGTAATAGGAAGTCTTATAAACGGGTCGCCTTGACTGAACCTGAATGGTGGCTTTAAATTCGTCGGATGAAATCCTTTCGGTGACATTGATTTGCATGCTGCATTCAATGCGTTCCTGATTGGCAAACTGGTCACTGGTCCACCTTGTGTTGTTCATGAACTCATAGATAGAAGTTTGCAGGGTGGTGAAAATCTTCTTATCGGAACTTTGGATTTGAGGCGACAAAACGGTGACGTTACAATTCAACTCTTGCCCTATACCATCGAAGGAAAAGGCAAGTGAAAACAGGCATATGAAAAAGGTTTTTTTCATTCAGCAGACGAAGGTTGAAAGGTGGTTAACAATGTCAATAGCGACTTCTTTTTTGGGTTTCAACGGCAAATCGATTTGCTCTCCGTTTTTATTCAACAAGGTGACTTTGTTGGTTTCTACTTCAAAGCCTGCACCGTCGTCACGAAGCGAATTTAATACAATAAGATCAAGATTTTTGCTTTGTAATTTCAATTGAGCATGTTCGAGAGCCTGGTCCGTTTCCAAAGCGAAACCTACCAATGTTTGCCCTTCTTTTTTGGAGTTCCCCATGGCTGCAAGAATATCCCTCGTAGGCATAAACTCAACCATGGATAAGGCATCGGGGTCGGACTGTTTCTTGATTTTATGTGCTACAGGCTTGGCTGGGGTGAAGTCGGCCACTGCAGCGGCCATTACCGTGATATCCGAACCTGGAAACAACTGCATACAGGCCTCATGCATCTGTGCGGCATCGATCACCGGATGAACGATGATCTGATGGTGTACTGGAACCTTGACACCGGGTCCGCAAACCAGGTCTACCCTACAACCCCGGGCTTGAAGTTCGTTGGCTATGGCTACCCCCATTTTGCCTGATGAACTATTTGAAACGTATCGAACAGCGTCAATGGCTTCTCTGGTGGGACCGGCAGTTACCAAAGCGCGCTTTCCTTTTAGACTGTTTTGATACTTTAGGTAATTTGATACATATGCATAGATATCAGCCGGTTCTGTTAGTCTTCCATTTCCTATCAATCCACTTGCCAGCGAGCCAAAGGCGGGTCCAATGATGTGACAGCCATGACTGCTCAGTTGTTGCAAATTGGCCTGTGTTGCCGGATGTTCATACATGTCATGATCCATGGCCGGAGCTAAAAACACAGGGCATCTGGCAGAAAGGAAGATGGCTGAGAGCAAGTCTTCGCAAAACCCTGTTGCGAGTTTGGCGGCGGTATGTGCTGATAGTGGTGCGATAAGTATGACATCCGCCCACATGCCTAAATCCACATGATTGTTCCACCACCCAGATTCGGGATCATTAAAGCGAGATAATACCGGTTTACCGGAAAGCGTAGATAGGGTTAGGGGTGTTACAAAATCTTTGGCGGATTGCGTCATAACAACCTGAACATCAGCACCATTTTTAGAAAAAAGCCGAACTAACTCGGCAGACTTATAGGCAGAAATGCTACCGGAAACTCCAAGTAGGATTTTTTTTCCGGAGAGTTCCATTTAAAAACGGAATAGATAAAAATTATTGCTCGCGAGATGGGTTGCGATGGTAGATTTTACCATCAAGGTATTCTTGAAGGGCAATCAATGTGGGCTTGGGCAAACGCTCGTAAAACTTGGAAATTTCGATTTGCTCACGGTTTTCAAAAACCTCCTCCAAATTATCGGTACTGCTGGTAAACTCTGATAATTTAGTATGCAGTTCCTCCTTCATTTCAGAGGCTATGTGATTGGCTCTCTTGCCGATAACCACTAAAGACTCATAAATATTGCCAGTTCCTTTTTCGTATTTAATGAGGTCTCGGGTTACGGTGGTTGTGGCGGCGTTTTTGTAGGACATGATACCTTATTATTATGTAGAAAGCAAAATTACAAAAAAAATGGACTAAACCGATCCAGATTTAGAAATCCTGGACTTACAGTTTTCGTAGATTTTTTCAGCATCCTTCAAAAACCGGCTATTCGGGAAAGCATCTATTAGTTTTAAGTAGTTTTCCATGGCGACCTTATATCGCTCAGCTTGACGAATGGTAATGCTGTTGGCCGCATACTCATACGAGGAAACCAATATATAATATAGACACTCTTCCTTGTAGGTGGTTGCCGGATAGGATTTGACCACATTCTGAAAGGCAATCATCGAAGATTTATATTGTTCCCTTTTTAAGTAGAGCTTGGCGTTGTTGAAATCCTTTGATTCAAGTTTGGCGCGGAGTTCATCAATCAGCGTATTGGATTCGGCGACTTTGGTGCTTTTGGGAAATCGATTGATGAATAATTGGAATTGGCGAATGGCATCCTGCGTGTTCTTTTGATCCAATGACGAAACGGGAGAATCAAGGTAATAACAATATGCATTTAAAAACAGCGCTTCCTCAGCCTTGGCTGAATTCGGGAAAGTCTGGCTGAAGTTATTGAAATGATAAGCCGCCACCACAAAGTCACCGGTCAGGTAATAACACATACAATAATAGTAGTACGTGTCCTCAGCTTTTACCGTTCCGCGGAATACCGTTACAAGTTCCTCAAACAACTGCAATGCTTGAAAATAGTTTTTGGATTCATAGTATTCCACCGCAGCCTTGTATTTGGCCTCCATGTCCTGGCTTTTCTGGATCTTGGAAAACTTACTGCAGGAGGTTGCCGTGAAAAACAATACGGCCACCAATAAAAATATTCTTGCTTTTTTCATGAGACTCCAAAGTTACCAAATCCTATTCCAATTTCCATTCGTAAAACGCAATCACCTTACCAACGTGAATTGGATTTCACAAACACGTCATTAACAAATCGTTGTTGAAAACATTGTGAGGCTATGTGTTTCGCGTAAGAAAATCCTGCCGACCTTTCGCCTCAAATTCGCAAACGCTAATATCTGTTGATGACAGATCTATTTGATAAACTTCTGAAGAACCGCGGTCCGTTGGGCATGCACTCAAAGGAATCCTATGGTTACTTCATGTTTCCAAAGTTAGAGGGCGAAATCTCCAACCGTATGGTTTTTCGCGGCAAGGAGAAACTCGTTTGGAGCCTCAACAATTATTTGGGATTGGCCAATCACCCTGATGTTCGTGATACGGATGCTAGCGCAGCTGCCGAATACGGTTTCGCGTTGCCCATGGGTGCACGTATGATGTCTGGCAACAGCGATCATCATGAAAAGTTGGAGCGTGACCTGGCTGCCTTTGAATCCAAAGAAGCCTCTATACTTCTTAATTATGGATACCAAGGCATGGTTAGTGCCATCGATTGTTTGGTTGACCGTCATGATGTGATTGTTTACGATTCGGAATCTCATGCCTGCATCATTGATGGTGTGCGATTACATATGGGAAAACGATTTGTTTACCCACACAATGACATTGAGAACCTCGAAAAACAATTGACCCGTGCCACCAAGATTGCCAACGAAACAGGTGGCTCTATCCTTGTAATTACAGAGGGTGTCTTCGGAATGTCGGGAGACCAAGGTAAGCTCAAGGAGATTGTAGCGTTAAAGAAAAAATTCTCCTTCCGCCTTTTCGTTGACGATGCGCATGGTTTCGGTACCATGGGCAAGACCGGAGCGGGAACGGGGGAAGAGCAAGGCGTTCAGGATGGAATCGATATCTATTTTGGAACCTTTGCCAAATCAATGGCCATGATTGGAGGGTTTATCGCCAGTGATGAGCAAGTGGTGGATTATTTGCGTCATAATATGCGCTCTCAAATTTTTGCCAAATCACTACCCATGGCTTTAGTGGTTGGTGCACAAAAAAGGTTGGATCTACTTAAATCCAAGCCTGAACTGAAAGACAATCTTTGGAATATCGTCAATGCCTTACAATCCGGATTGAAAGATGCCGGTTTTGAAATTGGCAAAACACAATCGCCCGTAACACCGGTATACTTAAACGGTACCATCCCAGAGGCCACGAATTTGATTATAGATCTCCGTGAAAATTTCGACATATTCTGTTCCATGGTGGTCTACCCGGTTGTACCCAAAGGAATCATCATTCTTCGCTTGATTCCAACCGCGGTGCATACGATGGATGATGTGAAGTACACGATAGACGCCTTTAGCAAAATTTACGGCAAATTGAAGTCAGGTCAATACCAAGCTGACCGCATAGTGCCAGTATCCAATTGAAAATCGTAACCAAAAGATAAGAAATACAGTATTAGTGCATTAACCAATTTATTAATTAACAAAATCATGATGAAAAACACAAGTGTTTCGGTAGACGCTAAGAAAGCTGCTCCGAAGAAAAAGGCTGCCAAGAAAAAGGCTGCCCCAAAGAAGAAGGCTGCTGCCAAGAAGAAGGCTGCTCCTAAAAAGAACGCAGCTCCTA
>JBMTLM010000069.1:0-7806 GCA_049431185.1 Bacteroidia bacterium
TTTTCGGCGTTGCCAACATGCGGGAACGCATGCGACTTCCATGGAAGAAACTTCGCATCAGCACGACCGTTGCGTTGAACAGCTCCATCATTCTGATTGTGTTCGGAGCGGTGGTATTCTATTTTACTGAACGCAATAACACCTTGGCAGGACAATCCGCATTCGGAACCATCATCTCCTCCCTTTTTCATTCGGTAACACCCCGAACCGCCGGATTCAACAGTTTGAACATGGCGGAGTTGGCCACTCCCACCCTGCTGCTGATGGTGTTCCTGATGTTCATCGGTGGCTCCTCAGGATCCACTGCTGGTGGTATCAAAACATCGACCTTCACCATCATCTTGCTTTCTGCATGGTCCACTATCAGAGGCAAACGAAACTTGGAACTCTATCGACACAACATTGCCTGGGAATTGTTGAATAAGGCTTTCTCCATTTTCATCTTCTCAGCATCGTTTGTTTTCACATGTACCTTCGCCATGACCCTGTTTGACCCTGCAATTGAATTTTTGAAATTGCTTTTTGAAGCAACTTCCGCGTTTGCCACCGTTGGCCTCTCCACCGGTATCACCGCAGGGCTCTCAGTACCTTCTAAGCTGATCCTGATGCTTTCCATGTTTGTTGGACGCATCGGTACCCTGACATTGGCATTGGCACTGAGTCAACGTGTGATTTCATCCCAATACAAATACCCCAATGCACACTTCATGGTGGGCTAAGTACAATTTATAACCAACAATCATCGTTACACCACATTGACCCAAGTTAAACCATACGGCATCGAAGGCAAATCCAAGAAGCAGGAAGTGGCCGAAATGTTCGACAATATTTCAGGCAATTATGATTTCCTGAACCATACTTTGTCGATGGGCATTGATCGAGGGTGGCGTAAAAAAGCATTGAGAAAAATTGATATTCGGAAGGTGAAACATTTGCTCGACATTGCCACCGGCACAGGTGACTTCGCCTTGGCTGCCAAGAAAGCGGGATGCGCCAAGGTCACCGGTATCGATATTTCGAATGGCATGTTGGAAGTAGGTAGAAACAAAGTTTTGAAGGCTGGTTATGAGGATACCGTATCGCTCACGTATGGAGACTCCGAAAACATGCCCTTCGATAATGATACCTTTGATGCCATCACCGTCGCTTTCGGGGTGCGTAATTTCGAAAATTTGGAAAAGGGATTAAAGGAAATGTATCGGGTATTGAAGCCAGCTGGCACAGCAGTCGTATTGGAGTTTTCAAAACCCACCGCCTTCCCGATCAAACAGCTTTACGGATTCTATTTCAATCATATCTTGCCAAGGTTGGGCAAAGCCGTTTCCGGTGACCAGGCCGCTTACAACTATTTACCCGAATCGGTGAACGTGTTTCCCGAAGGGCTTGCTTTCAAACAGAAAATGCTGGAGGCCGGATTCAAGGATTGCACCATTGAGCGTGTCACCTTCGGCATTGCATCCATATATACAGGAGTGAAGTCATGAACTTTTTGAAGCATACCCAACTTAAAACCGCCATACTTTGCGTGATGACGGCACTTGTTGTTTTTTCAACTCAAAATGCGTCGGCTCAAAGAGATCGTGTGAAAAACCTGCCGGCTTACGACCGACAGCGGGTGCATTTTGGATTTTTGCTTGGTATTAACACTACCGATTTCAAGATCAAACGCATACCTGACTTTAACAGCATCGACACCTTGTTTCGTGTTGAGTCTGACAAAAAATCTGGGTTCAACATCGGCATCATTGCCAATGTGGGACTCAACGAACTTTTTTCCGTGCGCTTTGCACCCGACCTGGCTTTCTCTCAGCGAAACCTCCTTTACACCTTTTACGACGCCAATCAACCTGTCATTGTGACCAAGGATATCGAATCCACTTTCTTGGAGTTCCCACTGGATTTAAAACTCAAATCCAAACGTGTGAACAATTACCGAATGTATGTTCTGGCGGGTGTTCGTTACAACATCGATATGGTTTCCCAAGCGAAAGTGCAAAACAAAGACAAAGACTTTGTGAAGCTGCGCCGAAACGATTATGGCTACCAGGTAGGAGCCGGCATTGATTTTTACATGGAGCGATTCAAGTTTGGAACCGAAATCAAGATGTATCACGGGCTGCGCAACTTATTGGTGGACGACCCTGCGGTTTTCACTTCCTCGCTAGATGCACTGCGCTCGCGTATTTTCCAACTATCGTTCACCTTCGAATAAAAGACAACCATGTCGAAAGTGGTTGAATTGGCATTGAGTCCTGAAAAAGCGGCAGACGAACTATCGTGGAAAGCCGAAGCGACAAGGCTGTCCGGTGTGTCTGACCGGGATATACGACTTATTCAAATCAAGAAAAGATCCATCGATGCACGATCCAAACGGATCGTAATCAGGATGCAGGTGGAGATCATCACAACAGCGGAGGAGTTTCATCCGCCTCAGGATGTGTTGCGCTTGCAAAATGTAGTCAACGCTCCCGCTGTGGCGGTGATTGGCTGCGGCCCTGCCGGTTTGTTCGCCGCCCTACGCTTAATTGAACAAGGCATCAAACCCATCCTTATCGAACGAGGCAAACCCGTACGGGAACGAAGAAGAGACCTGGCCCAATTGAATCGGGATCGGGTGGTGAACCCTGATTCCAACTATTGCTTCGGCGAAGGCGGAGCCGGCACCTATTCGGATGGTAAACTCTACACCCGTTCGGGCAAGCGCGGCGACATCAATCGCATACTTGATATATTCATCCGGTTCGGAGCACATGCCGATATCGCCATTGATGCCCATCCGCACATCGGCACCAATAAACTGCCTGCAATCATCTCGACTATGAGTGATGCCATCCGCGATTGTGGAGGAGAGATCCTGTTCAACACCCGATTCACCGGCATCATCCAAAACGGAAAACGCATCAAGAAAATCCAAGTGCAATCAGTAGATGCCAAATCTGCCCCGTATGAAATCGATTGCCATGGTGCGATACTGGCTACGGGACATTCCTCTCGCGATGTTTTTGAATTGTTGCAGCGGGAAGGCATCACCATCGAATCCAAGCCCTTCGCTTTAGGCGTGCGTATCGAGCATCCACAAAGTGAAATCGACCGAATACGCTACCATTGTGATGCTCGAGGTGCCTTTCTGCCACCTGCATCGTATGCATTGGTAGAGCAGGCTTCGGGCCGCGGCGTTTATTCCTTTTGCATGTGCCCGGGAGGCATCATCGCCGCGGCCGCCACTGCTCCCGGTGAGTTGGTGGTAAATGGATGGTCGCCAAGCAAACGCAACAATCCATTTGCCAACTCTGGATTGGTAGTTGAAGTAAACGACCAGGATTTCAAGCCGTACGGGCAGGAAGGTCCGCTGCGCGCCTTAAGATACCAGCAGTCGGTGGAGAAACGGGTTTTTGAAGTTGGAGGAGGCAACCTCACCGCACCTGCACAGCGACTGATGGATTTTCTCGAACACAGGCCTTCCTCCTCCCTACCCGATTGTTCTTATACACCCGGCATCGTTTCGCAACGTTTGGAGGAGGTGCTGCCCAGCCCGATTGTGGTGTCGCTGCGTGAGGGCTTGAAACAGGCGGGTAAGAAAATGAAAGGCTACCTGACCAACGAGGCCGTGTTGGTGGCTACTGAATCACGCACTTCATCACCCGTTCGTATCCCACGTGATCACGACACTTTGATGCATCCCGATTTAGCAGGACTTTTCCCCTGTGGCGAGGGTGCCGGCTATGCTGGCGGCATCATGTCGGCGGCGATGGATGGTGAACGCGTCGCTGAAAAATGTGCCGCATGGGTTCACCAGTCGATTCGCAATTGAAGCTTCACTTCCGATTTCCTGTTTCCTTGAATGGCTTCATATCCACTCCCGATTATATCGCGGTTCGCATACCAGGTAACGGCATAGCGTAACCAGATGGTGAGGTTGCCCTTGGTTTTATATCGCAGATTCGCATAGATTCGCGTTCCGCGGTAGTAAAGCGCAGGAATTGAATATCCATATAGGACATCGTTTTCGTAGGCATAAACCCGGGAGTCGTATCCATCGGTATCAAAATTAGCGTAACGGAAATTCCAAGTAAACGGAGAAGCCATCGGCTTGAATATGATGTCTTGAAAAAACAGAAAGCCGGATTCGTTTTCATCTAAAAAGCTCAACGATTTCTTTTCCACCCTTGTTCGTATGGATATGGATTTTGAAATGGCGGATATCAATTGGATCCGAACGCCTATATCTTCTTTAGGTTTTGGAAAAACCAACTGATCACCAAACTCAATTCCATCTTCCATCCGTAGGGATTTACGCAACCTGACCGATAGTTCGCTCTTGCGATCGGGTTTGTAACTGATGTTGGCTTCAACCTTGTAACCATGCGATGGCGCCGAAACACCATAACGGAGCCATTTGAATTGATACTTGTCAATCATCATGGAGATGGTCCACGGCTTGGAGGGACGAGCTGTGAGTCCGAACATCAAACCACGTTCCGCGGTATTGCGATAAGAAGCACCAAAAGCGCCACCATGAGGATTGTAAAATCCAATATCATAATCGCGCAGCAGCATCACTACACCTGCTTTGGGACCCAACATCGCTACAACTCCTGCCAACAAACCTTTGTTCAATCGGCCATCCACGGCCACTTCTCCAAACAGATTTACATTTCGAACCAGACCATTGGCAAAAACGCCCACCATCGGATTGGAGGTGCCGCTGAAGTCAAATTGATTGTAATATTCAAACGACTTCTGATAAGGGCGATCATACTGGATGGAAGTGGCCACCAATCCCCATTTAATATGCCTATCATCATACCGCAGCGCCGTTCCCATGATCCGCTCTCGAACCTGCTTGCGATCGGCGATTTCATACCAGGTGCGATGCAATCCGGATGTTTGGAGCGATGTAAACAAATTGGTGGAGTCTGCTGTGTAATCCACATTGGCGTCGCGTTTGGTATGCGAAATAAACAAATCGACCAAGAGCTTCTTGGAGATTTACAATGAAATGGCGCCACCTCGTAGAAATCCGCTTTCACCAGCTGAACCATAAGGACGAATGCCTGTGCCAAGTGACAATACCATGCAAGGATCCGATGAAAGACCTCGGCTACCTGCAGACAATACAAGTCCCTGACCATAAGAAAGCGTATAGTCGCCCGCAGAAAACATCTTGACTCGACCCATGTCGCGGACATTCAAAAAACAGGAATAAAAGTCGAATCCGTCTTTGCGGGATCCCGTAAAGAATGCCTCGCCCGGATCTTTCTCAGCGGTGATTCCCCAACGAATACGACCACCGGCATCAAAACGATAGCGCATATAAATGCCTGCAGGGCCGCCCTCGTAGGCCGGACGATCATAGCGATTTATATAACCAGATTTTTCTTCAGGAATAAAAGACACCCGCGCCATCAACTGGTGTGTGCCTTCGCGCAGGAGGCGAGGTATACCGCCTTGGGGCGAATCAATACCCGTACCAACAAAACAAAAAGGCATAATGCGTATGATTTCATCAGGATGGAAGCCCTCCACCACTTGTAATTCATGTATAGCGAGCAAAGGGCCAAAACGCTTGCGATGGTTCAAAAGCATATCAATCTGATGCAAACTCAATAATCCACTGGCCGTGAGCTCCTCATAGCTGCATTTGTTGAGATCCATCCGGTTTTCCATCAGTTCCACAATCTGAATACTAGGCTCAATACTCTCACTTGCAGCGTTTGATTCGGCAGCAGATGCCGCCACTTCAATAATCTCATCAGTTTGAGCCATAAGATGCCATGGAGCGACCCAAAAAATGAATATGATCAACAATCGGTTCACCATCTTACATCATACTTTGCGGATGCGTAAATAGCCGCCAGGAGAAAAACCAAAAACCATGTGATAAGCGGAAAACATTCCCCATTCGATACGATGTGTACGAACAGACAGGCCCATCGTAAAAGGTTCGAAACCGTTTGCAACCCCCATCTTCAAATGAACCTTAGGTGACGGCACATAATCCACCTGCAACTGATAAGCCACCGACTGCTCACCTTCCTTGCGCAATCCAAACGACACAACGGCTTGCTTGCTGGCTGTCCAATGTATGGCCGCATTGATTTTGGTGGGGGTACGTATATCTGCCATCGGTGCCCTATTGGGATTTTGGATATACACTTCAGAAGACAGTAACTTCGATACCCGCCAATGCATCCCACAGGAACCGGTTATGGCGGTAGCTGAGCCATAATGCTCGCCTTGCGCCAAATGAAAAAGATCCAACCGAACACCCATGGCTATTTGGTCGGTGATTTGCCGGGCATAGGTCACGCCTGCATGGGTACGGTTCAACAAAGTATAACCTGTGTAATTCATACCCACGCCCACTCTGCTTTTGGGAGATTTCCCATAGGCCAACATCACCGACGACTCTGCAAGGGGCTTCATGAGCAACTTGGAACGGTGCAATAGCACCAGCTCCCACGACGAATCTCCGTTGATCACGGAGGCCGGATTATACAATGCCGATGCAGCCCCTGAGGAGATGGGCAAAACCGAGCCAATGGATTGTGAGTACGTTTTAAAATGAAATAAAAGGCACGCGAAAATGAAAAAGCGCCACATGATGAAAAGTGCGGCGAAAATAAATCGGTTTTATGGCTTTGCCGTTTTCAAGACATGAAATAAACGTTTAATTTTATGCCGTGATGAAAAACCTTATCAAAATATGTTGTTGCTTTTGGGCATGCTTCTTTTATAGTAGTGCAATGGCCCAGCAAAGAGATTTCAGGGTTATCGGTTACTACGCAGGCAGAACCATTCCGCCGGATAGCTTCCAAGTGGAGCAACTCACACACCTGATCTGGTGTTTTGGCCATTTGAAAGGCAACCGGCTCAATATCGCCACCGAAAAAGACAGCACCATCATCAACCAAATGGTTGCACTGAAAAAGCGAAATCCGAAATTGAAAGTCTTGCTATCGTTGGGTGGCTGGGGCGGATGTGAGACGTGTTCGGATGTCTTCTCCACCCAACAAGGACGGAATGAGTTTGCACAATCGGCAAGGGAGCTTAGCGATTATTTTGCCACGGATGGCATCGACCTCGATTGGGAATATCCGGTTGTACCGGGCCCACCTGGCCACAAATATCAATTGCAAGACCGAGAGAACTTCACCGAGTTGGTGAGGGCTTTGCGAAAAACCTTGAAACCCGATGCGGTGATCAGTTTCGCCTCGGGTGGGTTCACTGCGTACATTGACTCCTCTATTGATTGGAAGCAGGTGATGCCGATGGTGGATTTTGTGAATGTGATGAGCTATGACCTGGTGCATGGCTATAGCACCATCAGCGGACATCATACCCCACTCTATTCCACCAAACAACAAACCGAATCTACCGACCACGCCGTGAATAGGATGTTGGCGAAAGGGGTTGAACCGAACAAGATCGTGATCGGCGCGGCGTTTTATGGTCGCTTTTTCGAAATGACGGAACAAGGAGAAACAGGCTTATATCGTCCCTGCAAATTCAAATACGGTTTTTCATTCAAATTCGCTAAAGATTCACTGAGCACCTCCAACGGATTCGAATGGTTTTGGGATGAAGAGGCACAGGCTCCGTATGCCATTAACCAGGCACGAAAACTATTGGCAACTTACGATGATGTACGTTCGATAAAACTGAAAACCGAATATGCCTGGCGCAGGCAGTTGGGTGGCATCATGTTCTGGCAGCTCTATGATGATGCGTTCAAAGGGGGCTTGTTGGAAACCATCAGTAATACCACCCTTAAAATAAACGAAGGATGGAAATAATGGTGTTGGG
>JBMTLM010000070.1:0-7794 GCA_049431185.1 Bacteroidia bacterium
CGTCAGTGGAATGGATACTGTGGTTTGGTGATTCGAAGCCGATTCAAAATCGATCAAGCGTTCATCTCAAAAACATCCGGTTTGAAATTCATTGCCCGTGCTGGAGCCGGCATGGAAAACATTGATGTGCAAGCGGCCGAAGATGCGGGCATCGTGTGCTTGAATGCACCTGAAGGAAACCGCAACGCCGTGGCCGAACACGCCCTAGGCATGTTGCTGGCCATGCAAAACCATCTGATTCGCGCCGACCGCGAAGTAAGGGACGGCCTATGGATGCGTGAGGAGAACCGAGGCACAGAAGTGGACGGCAAAACCATTGGCATCATCGGATTTGGTCATACCGGATCGGCCTTTGCCCGAAAGCTACAGGGCTTTGATGCTCATGTCCTTGTGTTCGACCCCTATGTAGCGGTTTCAAAAGCAGATTTTCCCAACACCACTCAATGTGGAATGCAACAGCTGTTTGAAGAATGCGACATCATATCGATGCATGTACCTTTAACGGAGGAAACCCGGTACATGGCAAATGCGGATTTCTTTTCGGCATTTAAAAAACCCATTCGATTCATCAACACTTCCAGAGGCAAAGTGGTTGATACGGCTGCCTTGGTGGAAGCCCTCAAGTCAGGCCATGTTTTACAATGTGCGTTGGATGTGATCGAATATGAAAGCGTATCATTTGAACAGCTGGATGCCCAACACATCCCGGCACCCATGCAATTCCTTTTGAATTCAGACAGGGCATTGTTGACACCCCATGTGGCCGGATGGTCGCATGAATCGCACTTGAAGATCTCTCAAGTGTTGGCTGAAAAAATCATTCGGCTTTTTCCTGCATAGTTGCTTTACGCAACACGAGCAGTCCTGCCACACCGGAGCACAAGGAAGCGGCTACGATGCCCAGCTTGGCATGCTCCATCAAGGTCACATCGGTGAAGGCCAAACCTGAAACGAATAAGGACATGGTAAAACCAATACCGGCCAGCAGCCCCGCTCCCACTACATGTTGTAGATTCATGCCACTGGGCAGTGGCGACCATTTGAGTTTGTAGAACAGCCATACCATGCCCGACACGCCAATGAGCTTACCCAATACCAGGCCAAGGAACACCCCCAGGCTTACCGGATTGGACCATCCATGGGTGATACCCTCGTTGATTTCAAAGCCAGCATTACACAATGCAAAAACAGGCATCACAAAGAACGTGACGAACGGATGTAACGAATGTTCCAAGCGTTGTAAAGGGGTCAATGCCTGGAGGGATGCGGAACGGATGTCCTCCAATACATACAATTGCTCGTCGGTGACGGTGGGCTTGCCGTTCGGCTGGGCCTCCTTGTACCTCGACATCAATGCATCCATATTACGCACGTAAGCATCTTCAGGCAATTTTACATTGGCAGGTACGGTGAAAGCGGCCAACACGGCAGCAATGGTAGGATGTACGCCGGAGAGCAGAAATGCAAACCAAAGTGCACCAAATCCCATAATGGCAAAGAAAGTGGTGTTGCGAACGCCCATCCTATTGGCGGCCATCATGACCGTCAAAATCACTGCAGCCACAATAAGGCTGGTGAAATCTATTTGCGAGGTATAGAAAAATGCTATCACCAGTACAGCGCCAATATCGTCGGCAACGGCCAAAGCCGTTAAAAACACTTTTAATGATACTGGCACACGGTTGCCTAACAATTGTAGAACACCTAAGGCGAAGGCGATATCGGTAGCCATCGGAATACCCCATCCGGCGCTGCCTGCTCCCGAGCCGTTGAAGAGGACATAAATCAGCGCGGGTACCACCATCCCGCCAACGGCGGCAGCTACAGGCAGCATGGCCTTGCGGATGTCGCTCAACTCACCGGCGATGATTTCCCTTTTCAATTCCAATCCGACCACGAAAAAGAAAATGGCCATTAATCCGTCATTGATCCAATGATGTAGCGATTTGGAAAAACCATTGGAGCCAAAAGAAATTCCGAGCTCCGATTCAAGTAAATGATGAAAGGTTGAAGCATGGCTGGAGTTCACCAAATAGATGGATAGCAAAGCGGACCCTAGCAGCAACACACCGCCCATGCGCGAGTCCTGCATCAATTTCAAAAGCCCCTTCACGGGGGTTGCCACGATTTTCATATCCGCAACTAAAAGAATTGATTCACTACATGAGCCAACCAACTTACCCCTGGCCAGGTTTACAGGGATGAAAAAAATGCCCTTGAAGATTCAAGGGCATTTTGAGTGCTTACAAAGGGAAGTTCATTACTCGAAATAGGTACGGAGCAATTTACTACGGGAATTATGACGCAGACGCTTGATGCCATTGTCTTTAATTTGACGTACTCGCTCGCGGGTCATGTCCAATTTCATGCTGATCTCTTCCAAGGTATGTGCGCGGGAATGTCCGATTCCGTAAAACAACTTTAACACGTCACTCTCTTTGGAGGGCAAGGTATTCAAGGAACGAATGATGTCCTGTTGCATGGACTCGGCCAGCATATCGGTATCAGCGGAAGGAGAATTGGGATTGGACAAAACATCCAACAGGTTGCTTTGGTCGTCTTTGCTGTCGAAAGGAGCATCCACCGAAACGGCGCGTCCAGAAACACCCAAAGTATCGGAAACCTGCTCTTCGGTCATTTCGAGGATTTCAGAGAGTTCTTCAGCGCTAGGCTCTCGCTCATATTTCTGTTCCAATTGTACAAATGCCTTCTTGATTTTATTGAGGGCACCCAACTTGTTCAAGGGCAAACGTACAATCCGTGCTTGTTCGGCAAGTGCCTGCAGAATTGACTGACGAATCCACCAAACGGCATAGGAGATGAATTTAAATCCTTTGGTTTCGTCGAATTTCTTGGCGGCTTTGATGAGTCCTAGGTTGCCTTCATTGATCAAATCCAACAGACTCAATCCTTGGTTTTGGTATTGCTTGGCTACGGAAACTACGAAACGAAGATTGGCACGAACCAATTTGTCTAGTGCGGCGGCATCGCCTTCGCGGATGCGCTGAGCGAGGATTGGCTCCTCGGCAGGGGTAATCATTTGCTCACGACCAATTTCCTGAAGGTATATTTCCAGGGAGGCACTGTCGCGATTGGTAATGGAGGGGGTTATTTTTAGCTGTCTCATTGTCAGATGGGTTTAGTAAAAGGTGTGCTTGAAAATGGGGAACAAAGTTAATGCCAATTGGTTTCTCTGCCAAACACTTTCACACTTATTTTAATTCCAAGTTAAGCGAATATGAGCTCACATTGCTTGTTACATAGTTACGAAAAACAACAAACGATATTGAGTTGAGTGAATAATTTTTTGTGACTGAACTTCAAGGGGATTTACCAACTCGATCCTTCATGAATCATCACCTTGCATCAAAACCAATTATAGTTGTTGCATGTTGTACTATGCGATGATAAGTGTGTTGAACTTGTTATTAAACATTGAATGCACTACATTCGTGGTTACTAATAATCAATGATTTATATTGAAACAAAACATGACTAAGACGAATTACCTAATTGCATTTTTGCTGGTCTTTACCGCTGGTGCAACAAACTCATTGGGCCAAGGGAATCGCGGCTATCAGCTTCCTAAAGGGGTGACTGAGACCGACATGGTTTCGGGGACTTTGATTTTCAAATTGAAGCCTGAACACCGCCTGTCGGCCAAAGTCAACGGGGTTGATTTGAATGCTTTGAATCAAGCCCTTGCCAGTGTAGGTGCCACTGCCATTCAAAAGGTGTTTCCTGCCAAAAAGTCACCCGCCCAAGAACGTAATGCGTTGGGCCAGAAAATGGTAGATCTGTCATTGATTTATGAGGTGCAATACAACTCCAGTGTTTCGCCTGAAAAGGCTGCCAACGCGCTTTTAAGAACCGGTTTAGTTGAATACGCTGAGCCTAAGTTCCTTCCACGATTATTGTTCACCCCCAATGACCCCAGTTTATCACAACAATACCATTTAACCAAGATTCAGGCCTTTACCGCCTGGGATATCCAACAAGGTGATACCAGCGTGGTGATCGGTATTACTGATACAGGTGGCGATTTGGATCACCCCGACATGGTCGCCAACATGAAAATCAACTATAATGATCCTGCTGATGGCATCGACAATGACAATGATGGTTATGTGGATAACTGGCGTGGATGGGATCTTGGCGAGAACGACAACAATCCATCGGTTACCTCCGCCAGCTCGCATGGTTCCCACGTAGCGGGTTGCGCATCCTCGGTAACCAACAACAATGTGGGGGTAGCTGCACCGGGATTCAACTGCAAATACCTTCCGGTTAAAATTTCTAATGCCAGCGGTTCCTTGACCAAGGCCTATGAGGGCATCACCTACGCCGCCGATGCGGGATGCCAAATCATCAATTGTTCGTGGGGCGGCGCCGGTGGCGGCTCTTTCGGCCAAGACGTCATCGATTATGCCACCATCAATATGAATGCCTTGGTAGTTGCATCGGCCGGAAATGACAACAGCGAGAATTCCTTCTTCCCTGCCTCCTATCGTTATGTGCTATCCGTGGCTTCCACTGGAAACAACGACACCAAGTCGTCGTTCTCCAATTACGGCCCCTTCATTGATGTGTGTGCACCCGGCTCCAATATCTACGCCGCTCAGTCCAATAACACCTACCAGTTGCAGAGCGGCACCTCCATGGCTTCACCCGTAGCCGCCGGCGCAGCAGCCATTATCAAATCACAATTCCCCTCCTACACCGCCTTGCAGGTCGGCGAAAAACTGCGCGTGACCTGTGACAACATTTATGGCGTCTCAGGAAACTCCGCATACCTCAACAAACTGGGTAAAGGTCGCATCAACATGTATCGCTCACTTACCATCAACAGCCCTGCTGTCCGTATGATGGAATTTGTCACCACCGATAACAACGACAATGCTTTTGTTGTGGGTGACACCCTACGCATCACCAGCGATATCACCAATTACCTCGACCCCACCAGTAACCTGGTAATCACCATGAGTGTGACTTCGCCTTGGGTTACCATCCTCGACAACAGCACTACCGTGGGCACTTTAGGAACGCTAGCCACGGTGAATAACAACGGCGACCCATTCCAGGTAAAGATCAACCCGAATACACCGCTCAATACCAAAGTCACTTTCCGCTTTACCTTGACGGATGGCGCCTATACCGATGTGCAATTGTATGACGTGGTGTTGAATGTCGATTACATCAATGTCACCGTCAATCAAGTGGCCACCACGATCACCAGCAAAGGGCGCATCGGATACAATGGAACCGGACAAACCGAAGGATTAGGGTTCACGTACAATGGTGAAAACCTGCTGTATGAAGCGGGCTTGATGATTGGCAAATCCAGTTCGGCGGTTTCGGACAATGTGCGTAATGATACCGGAACGGATGAGGATTACCAATCAACGCAAGTTGTTCAGAAGCTCATGCCTACTGTTCAATCCGAGTTCGACTTGTTTGGCAAATTCAATGACACGCCCTCCGCGTCTCCGCTTCCCGTATTGGTTTCACACAAGGCATTGGCTTGGAGTAATCCGGGAGATGACAAATACGTCATTGTGGAGTATTCCATCAAAAACACCTCCACCTCTACGCTTAGCAACCTGTATGCAGGTGTTTTCGCCGACTGGGACATCCAGGACTACAGCTTGAACAAGGCAGACGAGAACACCGCCCTTAAAATGGGTTACGTTTACAATACAACAGCCACCGGATTGTGGGCCGGCATTAAATTGTTGACTGCAACTCCATTCAAGCATTACGCAATAGATAACATTGCCGGTGGCGGTGGCGCTAATTTGTCGGATGGCTACAATACCGCTGAAAAATACACCACCTTGTCGACCAACCGCGCAACTGCCGGTGGCACCGGTTCCGGAAACGATGTCATCGACGTGGTGAGCTCCGGACCGTTCACCATTGCAGCAGGCGACTCCGTTAGAGTAGCATTCGCCTTGATTGCTGGCGATGACCTCAATGACCTCAACACCAGCGCCGGAAACGCGCAAATCAAATACGATGGTTTATTCACAAGCGTTCCGTCTGCAGTGACCGGCGGCAGCGGCTTGTTGATCGCACCCAATCCGGTTAGCGAGATGCTGCAGTTGCTTCACCGCGAAGGCAAGCGGATTGAATCCATCCAAGTGATTGATGTTACAGGACGCATTGTTAGCTCGCCGATCTTGATGGGCAATAGCATTTCGGTTGCATCCCTGCCGTCGGGAACCTACTTCCTACAGGCCGTGGTGGAAGGACAAATCATCACTTCCAGGTTTGTCAAGGAATAATCCAATTAAAATTATTGAAGAAAAGGCCCACCGTTCAACCGGTGGGTTTTTTTTTGCACTCCTGCGAGCAGCTAAAATCAGTTGTTACCTTTGCAACATATTCGAAAACCTATGGGACTTAAAGGAATCATTGCGGTCAGCGGCATGCCAGGCCTCTATAAAGTACTGGCTCAAAACAAATCCGGTTTCATTGTCGAGTCGTTGGTCGACAAGAAGCGACAACCTGTATCCGCATCACAACGTATCAGCATGTTAGAAGACATTACCGTTTATATGCTGGAGGATGACATTTCGCTCAAGGATGTTTTCATGAAAATGAAAACCCATGCTGAAAACGGTACGTTGCCAGATTCGAAATCAGATGAAAAGCAACTGCGGAAAATTTTTGGCGAAATCGTGGCGGGCTTTGACTCCGAGCGCGTTTACACCTCCGACATCCGCAAGATGTTTGCCTGGTACCAATTGGTGAAAGACGTGGTGGCCGTCCCTGATGAAGGAGACGAAGAAGGTCAAGCCAACCCTGAAAACGAAAGCGCATCGGCCTCTTAACGGATTCGCGCCATGCCAATGGATCAAAACGACATGAGCATTCCGGCAAAACCGGTACGACATTACCTACCCGCAAAACTCAACGTCAACTCGTGGAAGGATGTGGAGTCCTATTTCGTGGAACTCTCACAACGTAATCTTCAATCAGCCTCCGAACTTCGTCAGTGGCTTTTGGACCGATCGGAATTGGAATCATTTCTGCAAGAGGATTTGGCTTGGAGATATATCCGCATGAGCTGTGATACCGCTTCACAAACGTTCAAGGATGCGTTTGATTTCTTTGTTACCGAAATAGAGCCTCATGTGGCTCCATACAACGACCAACTCAACCGTAAACTCTTGTCATGCGAACATATTGCCGCCTTGAATGATCCAAGGGCAGAAATCATGTTGCGCGGCATCCGAACGCAAGTGGAAATCTTCAGGGAAGAAAACATACCCCTTTTCACTGAAATGCAAAAAAAAGAGCAGGAGTTCTCCACCATCACAGGTGCCATGACCGTGGATGTGGACGGACAGGAGATGACCTTGCAGCAAGCCTCCAATCTGTTGAAGCACCTGGATCGTGCCGTTAGAAAAACCACTTTTGAAAAAATTTCCAGCAGAAGATTGCAAGACAAACAGCGCCTGGATGACCTTTTCGATGAACTAATTGCCTTGAGGCACCGCATTGCATTGAATGCGGGATTCAACAACTATCGCGATTACATGTTCGCTTCATTGGGGCGATTCGACTATAACGTACAGGATTGCGAACAATTTCACACCGCAATCGCGGAGGAACTCGTGCCGCTCCTGAATCATCTACACCTTCAACGAAAAAACAAACTCGGTGTGGATGTGTTGCGGCCATGGGATACTTCCGTTTCCACATCCGGCAGACCCGCGCCTATTCCATTTAAAGGCGGACAGGATATGATGGATAAGACCATCGAGTGTTTTAATGATATCCACCCGATTG
>JBMTLM010000071.1:0-7788 GCA_049431185.1 Bacteroidia bacterium
CTGGTACAACACACCGTTTGTGACCGGATTGGGAGGCAATCCTGGATATCCAGGATGGTCTGGAACCCAAAACAATTGGTCATTGGTAGAGCGAAATGTAAATTTTTGGACCAGCGGAAATGTGATCTTCCGCTTCCGTTTCGGATCCGATCAATTTAACAGCTTTGAAGGTTGGGCCATCGATAACTTCTGCTTTGAGGAAATTACTGGAAGTCCTTGCCTGACTGCTACCGATGATTTGACGGACAATGGACTGATGTTGGGTCAAAACCACCCTAACCCTTTCAATCAAACCACTGATATCGAATTCAGTATACCTGAAAATGGGTTTGTGAAATTGGAAATACGCGATCTTGCCGGCAGAATTGTGGCCATTCCTTACGAATCAAACACCTTAGCTGGAAATCATTCGGTTAAGTATGATGCCAGTCCTCTTAACCAAGGTATTTACCTATACACCTTGGAATGGGATGGAAACCGAATCACCAGACGAATGACCATCGCCCGGTAACTCACACAACCACCTAACAAACAAGGCGTTGCAGTTTGTGCAACGCCTTGTTTGTTTTGTACGTCTCCGTATCGGTTAAAATCCAAAAAATTGTTGAATTAAATCCCCCTTTGGAATCAGAGAGAAAAAACTTATTTTTTACCTTTGATGCCCTACTGACTTATTTGAAAAATCTACATTAGCCAATAATCCAAAAACCAAAAAAATGAGGAAATTAATCTTTACGTTTCTCCTTGCCATTACATCACTGTTCGTTCAGGCCCAGTCACAGGTCTTTTTCGAAGATTTCGAAAATCCTCCCGGGAACGTCTCATCATCCGGAAACCCAGGATGGTTTATCAACAACCGCCTTCAGGTGAGTGGAACCAACAGCGACTCCTCTACAGTTGCCCCAGGGGGTGTTTCCTATTTGGAGACAGGGTCGTTCAACACCCTGTTCAACTTCTTTGTAACGTTGAATTTCAAATCCATTTGTAAGGCGGAGTTTTTTGATGGTGGAACCATCGAAATCTCAATCGATGGCGGTGCTACATGGACGCAGTTGATCGATAACAACCCTAACTTGGGAACGAACAACTGCTTATACTTAGGCAGCGGATTGTTCAGCACTCAAAACAGCAAATTCGGCGAAGCCAGCTATGGCACATGGTTACCTGGGCAGACAACCGCTCCTGATAACTCATGGTGGAAAACCGAGTCATTTGATATCTCGGCCATTGCCGCCAACCAAAACGACGTACGAATCCGCTTCGCCTTAGCCGATGGCAACAACAACGGTAATGGCGGTCGGAACGGTTGGTTTGTTGACGATGTAGAAGTGATTGCATCCAGCTGCGAATTGAATCCTCCCTCGATGTACTTCATCTCCGGTATCAACCAAGGAACCGTCTACAACCTGGGACCATATACCATCACTGCATCTGCTAATGACGCATCACTCATCTCCCAAGTAACCTTGTACTACACCGTAAACGGTGGGGCTGTGAATGCTATCCCAATGAACAATACGGTAGACAGCTTGTACCAAGGTGTTATTCCCACGGTAAACGATGGAGATGTGGTTTGTTATTTCATCGAAGCATTTGACGCATCCTCTTGCTTCAACGTTTCCTACCTCCCCGGTCCCAACCCATCCCAAACCTACTGCTTCACCGCAGCAGCGGGAATCACTTTCCCTTATTGCGACAACTTTGACATCACCACCAACTTGTGGACCGCGTCAACACAAACACCCGGAACAGAGTGGCAGCTGGGTACGCCTGCCTATGGTCAAACCACAGGAGCGTATTCCGCTCCAAATTCATGGGATGTGAATTTGAATTCGGCCTATCTCAACAATGCAACGTGTTACCTGCTTTCACCGGAACTCAGCTTCAACATCGGTGCCGGTGCCACCTTGGAATTCTGGCAGAACCGAAATGCAGAGCAAGCATGGGATGGAACGCGCCTAGAATATGCAACCAATCTAGCAGGACCATGGACCGTTTTAGGTTCATTACAAGGAAACCCCACATGTGTTGATTGCGTTAACTGGTATAACGATGATGCATTGAACTCTGGTGGTGGACTGCCTGCCTGGACCGGTTCCAGTAATGGTTGGATCAAGTCCAGCATCACCCTTGGAACGGCATTCAACAATTTGCCACAGGTATGGTTCCGGTATGTATTCACCGCTGACGCTTCGGTAATCACAGACGGATTTTCCATCGACAATTTCTGCATCTTCCTGCCACAACCTTTCGATGCCGCCACAACCGCTATCGTACAGCCTGGCCCTACGGGACCTGCCGGAAACTGTCTGGATGTAATTGTTACCGTTAAAAACAACGGAACAAATAACCTAACAACTTTCCCCGTATCCTATTCGATCAATGGCGGACCTGCGGTGACTGCAACTTTCAACGGAAACCTGACTCCAGGTCAAACCGCCAACTTTACATTGCCTTGCTTCACTGTCCCCGTAGGCCCTTACACCATTTGTGCTTGGACCAGCCTGCCTGGTGACGGAAATAACTTCAATGACACAACCTGTGCCAACTCGATCGGTATTCCCGTATTTACCCCTACCACTTGCGACGATTTTGAAAGCGGTAACCAAGGTTATCAAACTACCTCGACCAACGCCGCCACCCAATGGCAACTAGGTACGCCTTCTTTCGGTGCTACTACTGGAGCCTATTCCGGCACCAATGCCTGGGATATCAACCTTACAGGTCCTTACACCGTGGGCGTTACCGCCGATTTGATCACCCCCATTTATGATCTCACTGGAACCAACAACGCTTACCTCTCCTTCCGCAGAAATCAAAATTGTGCTCAAAACGACGGTTTGCGTATTTACTATGATGCTAACGGATCGGGCAACTGGGTATTGATGGGCTCTGTTAACGACCCTGATGGGTTCAACTGGTTCAATGCAAATGCCATCAACTTCGCTGCGGCCGGATGGACTGGTTCAACTGGTGGTTGGTTGGAATCTCGTTACTATTTGCAAAACCTGATCAATGCCACCGGAGCAAACTTCATCCAGTTCCGGTTTGAGTTTGTTTCCGGATTCAATGGAACCCCCAACGACGGTGTTAGCATTGATGACTTGTGCGTTAAACAGCCAGGGCCGGACGATGTAGGCGTAGTAGCGGTCATCAACCCAACTGCCAATTCTGCGGCTGGTGGCAACTCGCCTGTAACTGTGACCTTGCGCAACTTTGGATCTGCTGCACAAACAACCATTCCTGTTTCCTATACGGTAAACGGTGGAACCTTGACCTCGGCTACTTACAATGGTAACCTTGCTCCCGGCGCAACCACCAACTTTGTAATGCCTGGCTTCACGATTCCATCTGGACAATTCGATTTCTGTGCGTGGACAGGTCTTGCAGGTGATTCTGATAACTCCAATGACACCACATGCAAGGTATCAGTCGGCGTTCCTGTGGTACCGCTTAGTTATACTCAGCCATACTTTGACAACTTCAATGGAACCAACATTGGATGGACTGCTACCAACCAAGGTGCGGCCGGTTCTGTTTGGGAACTTGGCTCGCCAGCATTCGGTTCCACAAGTACTGCCTTCTCCGCACCAAGTGCCTGGGATGTCAACTTGTCCACCGCCTATACCAACAATGCCAACTGTGTGCTGACATCTCCCATCTTCGATTTCACCAACGCCGTTGACGCAAAACTTTCCTTCCGTCGAAATCACTTGTGTGAAAACTTCTGGGATGGTACCCGTTTGGAATACTCCGTCAATGGAGGTCCATGGACCTTATTAGGAGCTGCTAACCTCACCGCTCCTTGCTGGGTCAATTGGTATAACAGTACCCCAAACATCAACTCATCTGGACAACCTGCTTGGACGGCCGGAACGGGTGGATGGGTTCTGACTGAGGCTACCTGTTTGAACTTCCTCGATAACGTAGGTTTGGTTCAATTCCGATTCATCTTCACTTCTGATGCCTCTGTTACACAGGACGGATTCTCAATTGATGATTTCCAAGTAGAAATCCCCGTTCCACTTACGGCTGCTCCTGTCTCCGTTGGATCCAACACCATCAACAACAACTTCGTATTCCCTGGTCAGCAGGTTCAATTTAATTCCAACATCTCCAACCCGGGAACCACTCCGTTGAATGCGGTTAACGCTACCATCACGGTGACTCCCGTAGGAAGCAGCACTCCGATCCTAACATTTACGGATCCAATCACCTACGCTCCTGCCTTACCATCCCAGCAGGCATTGAATCACGTCTTCAGTCAAACATGGACTGCGGCTCCCGGTGTTTACAACGTTTGTGTCATCACTTCCTTGCCAAACGGCTTGGCCGACTTAAATCCATTTGATGATACCACCTGTATTACCATTTCAGTGTTTGATAGCGTAACCGTGACTTCCGGCAACCCCTATTGTAACAACTTTGAATCAGGTCCTCAATGGGTATCTGTGAACGCTCAGACTTATAGTGCTACCACTAATAGCTGGGCTATCGGAACTCCGAACAAGACCATCATCAATGGTGCCTATAGCGGCAGCAATGCCTGGGTAACCGGTCTGACAGGTAACTATCCGAATCGCGACACCTCCGGACTGTTTTCTCCCGTGTTCTCAATCGATGCCACCAAGTGTTACAAGCTTAGCTTCTACCACAAGTTCAATACCGAGCTGTTCCAGGATGGAGGCACCGTTGAGTATTCCACCGATAACGCCCTTACATGGCAACATTTAGGTTTTGCGTCGTCGAATCCTCAGAGTTGGTTCAACAGCACATTTATCACCGCATTGGGAGGTTCTCCAGGATTACCTGGTTGGTCGGGTACCCAAGCTGCTTGGACTTTGGCAGAAAAAGAAATGAACTTCTATGTAACCGGAACCATCATCTTCCGATTCAGGTTTGCTTCTGACAATTCAACCAACAACTTCGAAGGATGGGCTATCGACGACTTCTGCTTTGAAGAGATCACCGGCACTTGCTTAACGACCATCTCCGAAAACCCAAGTGTTTCCGGATTGGCATTGAGTCAAAACGTTCCAAATCCATTCAATGCAACTTCTGAAATCGGGTTTGCCATTCCTTCAGATGGTCAGGTAAAAGTGACCATATCTGATGTACTTGGCAAAGTGGTAGCTATTCCGGTAGAAGGTAACAAAACGGCTGGAACACATACCTTCACCATCAACTCAAATGATTTAGGCGTTGGCATATACTATTACTCACTCGAGTTCCAAGGTGAGAAGATCACCCGTAAAATGGTCATCGTCGAATAACAACCCAACTGTTGGATTTGAAAAGGAGGCCCTCAAAAGCCTCCTTTTTTATTTAAAATCAAATCATTCAACCAATTATGGTTTATTGAATTGGGGGTTGAATTTTAGCTCGTTTTTATCGATATTTGCATTCCGTTTGGGGCATTAGCTCAGCTGGCTAGAGCGTTTGCATGGCATGCAAGAGGTCATCGGTTCGACTCCGATATGCTCCACAAAAGCCCTTCTTTGAAGGGCTTTTTTATTTGCCAAACGAGGCAAACGATCACTCAGTGGATGGCATCGATCACGCTTTACAGAAGTGATAAGGCCCAGTGAAAAATTAAATTCAAAAACCAATGGTTTTTTCCAGTCTCATTTTCCTGTTTGTTTTTCTCCCACTCAACCTGCTGATCTATTATTCCGTACCGGGTTTAAAGGCTAAAAACTTCATATTGGTGATCTGCTCACTGGTTTTTTACGCCTGGGGCGAACCCATTTGGGTAAGCTTGCTGGTATTTTCCGCACTCGTTGACTACTTAAACGGGCTTTTCATTGAAAGATTCAGAGGGAAAAAAATCGCCTTCGTAGGGGTCATCAGCACACTGGTCATCAACCTCTCTTTGCTGATCAGTTTCAAATATGCCGATTTCATAATATCCAATGTGAATGGGTTGTTGGGTACGGGCTTCACGGAACCAGGCATCACCCTGCCTATTGGCATCAGCTTTTACACCTTCCAAACCATATCTTACACCATAGATGTGTACCGTGGAGAGGTGAAAGCCCAGCGATCCTTTATGGATTTTCTTTTGTTTGTGTCATTGTTCCATCAGTTGGTAGCGGGACCTATCGTCCGATACAGCCATATTGCCAACGAAATCTCAAATAGGATTTTCTCGTGGAATGACCTTGGAAGCGGTGTAAAACGATTTTGTAAAGGACTATTCAAAAAAGTGGTAATTGCCAATACCGCCGGTACTCTGGCCACGCAATTCCTGGATAAGGAAGTTGCCTCGATGGATTTTGCCGGAAACTGGTTCGGTTTGGTCATGTATACCCTTCAAATTTATTTTGACTTCTCCGGCTACTCCGACATGGCGATTGGGTTAGGCAGGATGTTCGGATTTCATTACCATGAAAACTTCAACCATCCATATATGGCCAAATCCATCACTGATTTTTGGAGAAGATGGCACATTTCCTTGAGCTCATTCTTTCGAGATTATGTTTATATCCCAATGGGGGGGAACCGAAAAAATGTGATTTTTAACATCCTCGTGGTTTGGTCGTTGACCGGACTTTGGCATGGAGCGAGTTGGAACTTCATGTTATGGGGCTTGTACTTCGCAGTTTTGTTGATTTTTGAAAAATACGTTTGGGGCCGCGTATTAGAAAAAACACCGGCTCTTCTTAGACACGCTTACGCACTGTTTTTCATTGTAGTGGGTTGGGCTTTGTTTTATTTTACAGACTTAATGAAACTTCAAGCATTTTTATACAAGAGCTTCGACCTAACACGCATCCCTCAAATAAGTTTAGAATTACAAAGTGCCGTTGAGTCAAATCTATATTGGATTGCGTTTGCCTTGATCATGTGCACTCCCATATACCGTGAGTCCGCAATCCTCTTTGAAAAAACCATCCGTAATACCACGTTGAATCATCTAGGTGTAGTAATGGTTAATTTGATCATGCTAGTGATTTCCACAGCTATATTGGTCGAGTCTACTTATAACCCGTTTCTTTATTTTAGGTTCTGACCATGCATAAGAACATAGCGCACGTCATCAACTTTCTAACGTTTACGATTTTCATTGTAAGTGGAATGATTATGCTTTTCATATTGCCAAAGGAGCGGACCGCTTCCGATGAAAACAGAATGTTGGCTGTCTTACCCACCATTAATGCTCATTCGATTTTTGACGGCACTGCCATGACGGGCCTAAATCAATATGTTTCGGACCACTTTCCATTCAGGACAGAATGGATTGAAATAGGCGACTTCATCAATGGATTTTGGGGCATTGAATCACAGGAAATCATGTTTTATGCAGGGGATGCCAGCGCAGCTGATGATGAAGCTCTAGCGGATCCGGGGCCTACAGATTCGGATTTATCAATAAAGGATAGCCTCTCGAACAGCGAACCGATCCTAGATGATTCGCTGCAATATAATTCCACGGATTATGAGGATTACCAGAAAGTTAATTCCATCATTATCTTCAACAACAAGGCCGTTCAGGTCTTCGGAGGTTCGGCCGCAGCATCCGCAAGGTATGCCAAATTGATGGCGAAATATGCAGAAGCACTCGGTCCTGACGTAAAGCTTTATTGCATGCCTATTCCCGTAGGGGCTGACTTTTACCTTCCTTCTAGAATCAAGGGAGATGGGAACAAGGAAAGAAACAACATTGAGCACCTGTTTAGCGTTTTACCCCAAGGGGTAAGTGCGGTGAGGGCCTATGATGAACTTTACAAGCATCAGGATGAATACTTATATTTTCGTACCGATCATCACTGGACTGGCAGAGGCGCG
>JBMTLM010000072.1:0-7706 GCA_049431185.1 Bacteroidia bacterium
TCCGCGGGTGCTGGCCCGTTTTCACGGCATACTGCTCTGCAGGAAGACCGAACGCATCATAGCCCATAGGGTGCAACACGTTGAAACCTTTGTGTCGCTTGAATCGGGCATAGATGTCGGAGGCGATGTATCCCAATGGATGCCCGACATGCAATCCGGCCCCCGATGGGTAAGGAAACATATCCAAAACATAAAACTTTGGACGGGCGGCATCCTCTTCCACCTTGTAGGTGTGTTGCTCCCGCCAAAAGCGCTGCCACCGTTGTTCTATGTCCTTAAAGTCGTATTCCATTTTGCATTGGGTGGCCTTTGGATTAGCTTTAGGGCGTGATTTACAGCCCATTGCCTACAATTGCAGGTCTTGCCAAAGGGTCCTTTCAGAAGGGACACGAAGATAACAAAAAGGAGTGCTCGGCACAGGCCTAAGACCCGTCAAAAAGCCTAATTTTGTGGCATGTCCGACACGAGTAATCCCTTAGCCCGCAAAGCCGTTAGGTCGTCCCATGTTTCCACCGTGGTGAGCATTTCCTTGGTATTGTTCATGTTGGGGGTATTGGGCATTTTGGTGATGCACGCTCGCAAGATCTCCAACTATGTCCGCGAGAACCTGGAGCTCACGGTGGTATTGATGCCCGAAACCCAGGAAGAGCAGATCAAAACCCTCACCGACATGTTGCAAAAATCCGAAGCGGTGAAGCAGGTTACCTTCGTTTCCAAGGAGCAGGCGGCAGCGGAGATGAAGGAGGAGCTGGGAGAGGATTTTGTCACTTTTTTAGGATACAACCCGTTGCTGGCTTCCTTGAATGTTCGTCTCAAAGCTGATTTTACGGATGCCCAATACGTGAGTGCCTTCAAAGAAAAAGCCTCGCAATATCCCGGAGTGAAAGAAGTGTATTTTCAACAGTCGCTGATCGACAGTGTCAATAAGAACATTCGCATGTTCAGTTTGGTCATTCTCGGCTTCAGTTTGCTGTTAGCCATTGTGGCCGGTGCACTCATCAACAACACCATTCGCATTGCCCTCTATTCGAAAAGGCTGGTCATTAAAAGCATGCGGCTGGTTGGTGCCACCAAGGGTTTTATCCTCAAACCGTTTGTGGTGAACGGCATCCTGCAAGGGTTTTTGGGAGCCGTGATCGCCAATGTGCTTCTGGCGGTTTTGATTTGGTATTCGGGCCGTGAAATTCCCGACTTGGCCGCCGTTACCGATTTGATGATGGTGCTTCAACTCATGGTCGCTGTCATGATGGGTGGCATGCTTATCTCGGGAGTGAGTACCTTTGTGGCCGTTAACCGGTATTTGAAAAGAAACTCTGCAGAACTCTTTTAAACCATTTATCCATGTCGAAGAAAACAGAAATCAAAAGCAAGCCCGCCAGCTTTGTGTTCGGAAAAGAAAACTACCGCATCATGTTGATTGGCATTGGACTCATCGTACTCGGCTTCATACTGATGGCTGGCGGCGGCACGGATGATCCCAACAAGTTCAGCGAGGACCTTTTCAGCTTTCAGCGAATCACGCTAGCGCCCATCTTGGTGCTATCGGGTTTGTTGCTCGAATTTTACGCAATCCTGAAGAAGCAGAAAGACTGATTCTGCGATGACGGTTGTAGAGGCCATCATCCTGGGCATTGTTGAGGGGCTTACCGAGTTTCTGCCGGTATCCTCCACCGGACATATGATCATCGCATCATCGCTGATGGGCATTGCCGAAGATGATTTTACAAAAACATTTACCGTTTCCATCCAACTGGGCGCGATTTTATCGGTGCTTTTCCTCTATTGGAAGCGGTTTTTCCAATCGGTAGGCTTTTACTATAAGTTGTTGGTAGCGTTCGTTCCTTCGGCGGTTATCGGTGTGCTTTTAGGCGACCAAATTGATGCCCTTTTGGGAGATGTGATGGTGGTGGCCATTGCGTTGCTGCTCGGAGGTGTTTTCTTGGTATTCATGGATCGCGTCATCAAGACCCCCGATGAACAACCCGAACGCGAAATAGGATATAAAACCGCGTTGGGCATCGGACTTTTTCAAGTGATCGCCATGATACCCGGCGTGTCAAGATCTGCTGCCACCATTGTGGGCGGCATGTTCCAAGGGTTGACGCGTAAAACGGCGGCGGAATTCTCGTTTTTCCTAGCGGTGCCCACCATGTTTGCGGCCACCGCCTATAAAATGCTTAAGTATTACCAGTCGGGTGCACTGATGCAACAGGGCACCGAACACTTACACCTGTTGATCATTGGCAACCTGGTGGCATTCGTGGTGGCTATCTTGGCCATTCGGTCGTTCATCGGGGTGGTGACCAAATATGGATTGAAAGTGTATGGTTATTACCGCATCGTGGTAGGCCTTGCCATCATCATACTGATGCTGGCCGGAGTAGATCTGAAAATCGTTGACTGAGCCGAACGAAATCGATTACAACGAGGGAGCGGTGTTGTTGCTGAACAAACCGATCGGTTGGACATCGTTTGACTTGGTGAAGAAGATGCGCAATATCACCAAAGCGAAAAAGGTTGGGCATGCCGGCACTTTGGATCCCTTGGCCACGGGACTCATGATTTTATGTACGGGCAAAATGACCAAACAGATTGATACTTTTCAGGCGCAAGTGAAGGAATATACGGGCCGCTTTACGCTCGGTGAAACCACGGCCTCTTACGATCGCGAACAACCCGTAGATGCCCACTGGCCCGTGGATCACATCACGGCTGAAAAAATCCATGCGGCAGCTACGGCCTTTACCGGAAAAATCGCCCAAATCCCCCCTGCTCATTCCGCCATCAAGGTGGATGGCAAAAGGGCTTATGAAATGGCCCGTAAAGGCCAAGAAGCCGCATTGAAATCGAGAGAGATTGACATTTTTGAGTTGGAAATCACGGAAGTGACCTTGCCCAACGTGTCTTTTCGGGTGGTTTGCTCCAAAGGAACCTACATCCGGTCGCTCGTGCATGACATGGGAAAATGGTTGGCTTCTGGCGCCACATTAGATGCCTTGTGCAGAACCCGTATCGGTTCGTTTCACCTCGACGCAGCTAAAAATATAGAGGATTTTCTACATAAATAGTGCTGTTTTTTCGGGCGCCAAGGTTTTGAACACCTTGTTAATGAGCCAATACACTAAATTTCAACGCACTGCGGTCGGAAACGGCGATTGTTAGCGTATCTTTGCAACCCGTTAAAGAAATCCGTAAATCTCTTTACTGCTGCTATGAAGCTTTCACAATTCAAGTTTTCGATCAACGAAAATCTTTTAGCCAACCACCCCTCAGCCAACCGTGATGAATCCCGATTGATGGTGATTGACCGGGCAACAGGTAAAATAGAGCACAAGGTTTTTAAAGATATCATCAACTATTTCGGTGAGGACGATGTGCTCATCACCAACAACACCAAGGTTTTTCCAGCCCGATTGTATGGCAATAAGGAAAAGACCGGCGCCAAAATCGAAGTGTTTTTGCTACGCGAATTGAATCGCGAAAGCAAACTTTGGGATGTTTTGGTAGATCCCGCCAGGAAGATCCGTATCGGTAACAAACTGTATTTCGGAGATGATGATTTGTTGGTGGCGGAAGTCATTGACAACACCACCTCACGCGGTCGCACGTTGCGTTTCCTATTTGATGGCACACCTGAGGAGTTCCGCAATGCCGTTGAAATCCTCGGCAACACGCCACTTCCCAAATACATCAAGCGCAAGGCAGAGCCTGCCGACAAAGACCGTTACCAAACCGTTTATGCCAAGCATGAAGGTGCCGTTGCAGCTCCCACGGCCGGACTCCATTTCAGTCGCGAATTGTTGAAGCGCATGGAGTTGAAAGGCGTGAACATTGCCGAAGTGACTTTACACGTAGGGCTTGGCACTTTCCGCAATGTGGAGGTGGAGGACCTTACCAAACATAAGATGGATTCAGAGCAGTTCATGATTACCAAGGAGGCTGCCGACATCGTCAATAAAGCCAAAGGCAAAAAGCGCAGGATTTGTGCCGTCGGTACCACCAGCATGCGCGCCGTGGAGTCCTCTGTTTCTACGTTGGGAGAATTAAAACCAACCGCCGGTTGGACGAATAAGTTCATTTTCCCTCCGTATGATTTCAGCGTGGCCAACTGCATGGTCACCAACTTCCATATGCCAGAATCTACCTTGCTGATGATGACCGCAGCCTTTGGTGGTTATGATCTCATCATGCACGCCTACAAAGTGGCCATTAAGGAAAAGTACCGCTTTTACAGCTATGGCGATGCCATGCTGATCATCTAACAGCACCCTGCCCATTGAAAAATTTCGCGCTCATCGTTGGCGGCGGACAAGGACTTCGGTTCGGTGGGGATGTTCCAAAACAATTTCAGTTATTAAGTGGACGGCCGATCCTATTCCGTTCCATTGATCTTTTTTGCGGATTGGCCCATCAGGTCGTGGTGGTCATACCCGCTACGCAATTCGATTTGTTTAATGAGTTGCAACTGCAACATCGCATGGATCTTGGCACAAGTGCTTTGCATTTAGTGGCCGGAGGCGATACACGAACCGAATCTGTTCGGAACGGGTTGGAAGCTCTCAGCGGCGATGGAATCGTGGCCATACATGACGCCGTGCGTCCGTTGGCAACGCGCACGTTGATTCAACGTCTCTACGAAGATGCCGCAAAACATGCATCCGCTATCCCGGTGGTTCCCATGCGCGACTCTCTTCGCGAATTGAACAACGATCTTTCCCGAGCGGTGAACCGCGAACAGTTCGTGGCCGTGCAAACCCCGCAGTGCTTTGATCTATTGGCCTTGCAGCAAGCCTACACACAACATGCTCCAGGCAGTTTCACAGATGACGCTTCGTTGTTTGAATCTACGGGCAAGCGTATCCATTTGTCGGAAGGTGAAAACCGCAACATCAAGATCACATGGCCTGAGGACATGCTCTTCGCGGAATCGATCCTGAAAGCGGGTCATTGATTTATTTTTTATCATTACACCATGTTTCATGCGGTGTATCTTTTTACCATCAAGCCAGGCCGTCACCAGGATTTTGAGCGGGCATGGAGGGAGCTTACAGATGCCATTTATCGCAATGCCGGCAGTTTGGGCTCCAAGCTGCTGAAACAAGATCATGACCGTTACCTGGCCATAGCCCAATGGCCCAATGCCAAAAGTTGGGAAGAATCGTCGGAACGTTTGCCGGGCTGGACAGGGGCGATTCGGGACCGCATGCGGGATTGTTGTGTTTCGGTAGAAACCGTTTTTGAGGGGCATTTGGTGGAGGACCTCACCCGTGCAGCCCTTTATCGAATGGATTGAATCCAGTGGGTAAGCGGTTCCCTTAACATGATGGTTGAATCAAGTGCATGCGCCAGGCAATAGGGCTCCCACTTTGGCCGTTTTCATCAAACACGAAATGAACATCGGCATGTTGATATTGGAGCAGCTGCCCATAACCGATTCATGGAATCTAATTCCTAAACTTGAACAACTTAAACCTCTTTAGCTACATGATGCTATTCGCGCGAAAAGTGCTTTTGGGTTGTTTCCTGACCATCGGTCTCGTCATGAACATCCAAGCGCAGGAGTCAACGGCCCGATTGGAGCCGAGCCAAGGGCTGATTGTTCAAGAAGATCAGCTACGCGCCGGACTTTTATACGACATCGATAAAAACACCATCGTTTGGGAAAAAGGCATGGATGTTGCCTATCCCATCGCTTCGCTGACCAAGATGATGGTGGCGTTGTTAGCCGTGGAGGACATCCAGGCCGAAAAGCGGGATTGGTCAGATGAAATCATCGTAACCCGTTCCTACAAGAAAAGTCCGCGCAGCCGCAAAGTAATCACCACCCAAGAAACCTACACCTTGGAATCACTCGTTCAGTTGGCCATGATACCCTCCAACAATGATGCCTGCGCCGACATCGGTCGGCACCTGAATGGCACCGTGGAAAGTTTTGTGGTCCGCATGAATGCGCGCGCAGCTGAATTGGGAATGACCAGCACATTTTTTTCGAACCCATCCGGATTGCCGGGAGTGGTGAGTGAACTCGACAATCGGGCCTCCCCGAGAGACTTGCTGACACTTTGCCTGGAATTGCTGAAGCATGAAGATGTTTTACGCATTACCTCCATAGGCTATGCCGAGATCACCAATGACAAACGGAAAGCGATTCATAGAAACCATAACCGATTGGTGATTGATTACGATGAATATGTGGACGGATTAAAGACCGGTTATACCCGCAGGGCTGGATTTTGTCTCGCTGCAACGGCCAAGCATGACGATGTAAGATTAGTTTCAATTGTACTAGGTGTTGGCAGCAGTGCCGTACGCAACGACATTGTAGCCTCCATGATGAATCAATATTACGCCATGATTGGGTGTGGCGCCATGAAACCTTCTTTCAAAACACCTACACCAACCCCTGCCAATGCCGTGATGGCGCAAGCAGATTCAAATGTCGTTTATAAAACAGTTTGGACCAAACAATGGAAGTCGCATCGTGTTCGCTCCGGCGAGTCACTTACCACCATTGCCAAAAAATACAAATCCACCTACACGCAGCTGAAGAAGTGGAACAAGCTGAAGTCGGACCGTATTCATCCCGGCCAGCAACTCAACGTTTTTGTGAATGTTAAAAAGACCGTTGCCATCAAGGTTAATCCTGATCCTGTGGAGGACGAGGATGTTCCTGAGGTTCCAAAAAACGAAACGCTTGCCAAAGCCGATAGCATTGCAAAGCCGACTACTACAACGACCATTGCTAACGCAAACACCACGAAATCGGTTACGGAAAAGCCTGTGAGCTCAACCCAGAAGCCCGTTGTGAAAAAAACCCCGAGTGTGAAATATGTTTACCACACGGTGCAATCAGGTGATACGTTGTGGAGCATTGCGCGTAAATACAAAGGGGTTTCAGCCGACGACATCAAGAAAGCAAACAAGCTTACCAATGCCAACGTGATCAAGCCAGGCACCAAGCTCAAGATCAAAGTGGGTGGGTAATGCTACGCCAATCGCGTTGCATAACCATCATTCACCAAAACCACCCCTGGTCGTCGGCCTTTTTCAAAAGCTCCCAAATCATTCCAGCCGTACAGCTTCGCGCCATTCAGTGTAGCCCAACTCCAGCATTCCGCCAAAGGGATTTCGGGAAAGTGTTGGTGTAACAGGTGGACCTCATGTGAAATCGACAATTGATGATTGGATGCGAGGCTGTCGGTGCCCACAACCAACTGGCATCCCTCATCGCGCATCATGGGGACATTGGGAAGGCGACCTTCGATGTATAGATTGGCACTTGGGCAGAGACAGAACCACATGTCATGAAAGCGACCGGAGTCTTTTAGCGTCCTGATGTCATCGGCCGTAACATAGGTGTTGTGAACCAGCAGGATTTTCCCCGCAGCGGGGATGTGTTTCAAAATTTTTTGCGTGGCGGTGAGCTGTTCTCCCTGATAGGTTTCATTGATGATGCCCATCTCCACATACATGGATTTCATGGGACCGGTTCCTGATTGAATGAGCTGTTGCTCCGAAGCGCTCTCTAAGAAATGAATGGACCAGATGTCGGTTTGTGGCTCAAAGCCATTACAGATATGGTCATACAATAATTCGCTCACAGAATACGGTGCGTGAGGCACAATGGAGGATGGGATTCCCAAGGCCTTTGAGGCTGCGTGCAATTGTGCCGCTTGGTCGTAACGAATCGATGCCTTGGACGGATC
>JBMTLM010000073.1:0-7671 GCA_049431185.1 Bacteroidia bacterium
GCATCGGCAGTGTGGTCTCGATGGCTTACTGGCAACAGCAGGAGTCGGTATCGAGGGATGATGTGCCGTATTTTGACAAAGATTAAACTTACAGACGAATAGGTCTATCCCTCATCGTTTGCGAATCCTACTCCGTTAGCACTTCCACGCATTCGGATTCCTCAGTTATGATGGCTGCAATATCCATTGGGGGCAACACCTCCTTGAAGCGGATCATCTTGAAACTGATTTCTATGGTTACCTCCTGCCCTGTAGAGGATCTGAAAGTTGAAATGAGCCCCCAGATTTCTTCAAGTGCTACGCCATCAGGACCGCCTGGATCCTTATTTGGAATAAGAGCCCTTAGCACATATACTTTGTTTTTAACGGGCAAACTAGTGAAGTGCGCGGCAGCTTCGACTGGAAATTGATCATCCACACAAATAAGCAAGGATCCTGGTTTCATATAATTTAGCTTTAGAGTGAACCAAACCAATCAGAAACCTAAAAGAGGTGAGAGGAGCATTTTTGACCTTTCGGCCCACATCCTTTTGCCACCGTGGATTGATCATCTCGGTTGGCATCCCTAATGGATTCCTGATGTAACAAATGCCGTTGCCATACATCCGGCGACGGACTAAAGAACGAGCATCATGAAACGGGGTGGACAAAAAAGTTAAAAGCGCTTTTTTGACCCTGGGCCCGCATCATTTTACCACCGTGGCTTCGACCGCTCGGTTGGTATCCAAACTTTGGATTCTTGATGCAATACAAAAATACAATGGGTGTATAAAAAAAGCAAATACCCGAAGAAAATAGTTTGACGGGTTCTGTCAATTCAACAAGCTATGATCGACGCCAATTAATGTTTATGCGACAATCGAATTACCAGTTGCAATTAAAATCCAAAACCTTCCATCACTATTTTCTGAAAAATTTAGATGCGTAATATTTTCATTTTTTTTCGATCAATAATTTTTGGGATTGGATGTTATTTAATCCAATTAGCTATGTAACAACATCAAATATTGAGGCCCTGCGCTGAAAAATGATAAATCTCAAACAAATACTTTAACTTGTTGCTATTCAATTTATTGCACAATTTTGGAAAGACTACATAGATCCAATTACTTACAACGGATATTTGTTTTTTCAAAATCCCTTTTTTACCTTAGGAATACCCCTAACATAAAACTACCATAACCATGGATGGCCAATTGCATATCATAAGGGCCTTCACGCAGTCTCTTTCAGCGAACACCTCGCTGGAAAAAGTGTGCCGAGAATTGGTGAGTAAGACGATTGATTACTTGGGTGAGACAACCATCGCGGTGTACCTTTTTTCAGATAAGTCGCAGGAGTTGGTGAGAATCGCATGTAGAAACAACCGTGATGGTGGCAACGCCCAGCCACACCCCACACTATCGGAGCAATCTGATGAACAACTTGTTTGGCAAACCTATAAAAAGTGCAAGCCTGCCTTGCACAATCCGCCGCCAAAACATTTACAAAAGATCCTTGAACGCAAAAATCGTGTATCGGAAATGGCTGTGCCCATTGTGTATGCCGATAAACCATTAGGTGTTGTTTACTTGACAAGGCCCAGCAAAAATAAATTTACGCAAGACACCTTGTTGTTTATTTCGGTGATGACCTCGATTGCCGCCACGGTGATGGTGAAAACACTGGCCAGCTCGAAACTCAGTCACACCAAAGAACAACTCATCAAAAACCGCGATCAGAAAATTTTGCATAAGAAGAAACTTGAAGAGGTAAAAGGTCGCATGGATGAAATCCTATATAGTTTATCACACGAGTTTCGTGGGCCGGTGCTCACCACCATGAGCCTTTTGGATCGGTTGGCTATGGACCCTAAAAGGTTCCAGGAATATCATCCTATGCTCAAAACAACGGTCAACCGGCTCGATAGCATCTTGCTGAACATCTTCTACTATTCCAACAATCTACGTGAACCGGTTTATTCCAATGCCGTTATCCCAGAAAGGGTCATCAAAGAAATTGTGGATTTCTTAAAGCATGAATTCAAAACCGAATTCCAAGTCCGAATACGTAGCAATAGCGACGGTTACATCATCACCGACGAAAATCGGTTCAAGGTAATTATACGTACCCTATTAATCAACGCGCTACAATACGGCTACATCGGTTCTCAAAAACCTGAGATTGACATTAATTTGCATTTTTCGACGCAATCATGCAAAATATCCATCCAAGATCACGGACCTGGCATGCCGAAATCGATGCTCAAAAACACTGAGCGCATTTTCAATAGAGGTTCTGCACTCAGTAAAGGAGCTGGTCTAGGCATTTTTGTGTGCAAAGAGCTAGCCCGAAAAATCGGCGCATCCATTGAGTGGATTAGCCAAACAGGCGTCGGGACACGTGTTGTGATGGAAGTGAGTAATAGTGATAAATAGTCGGTGAGCTGCTTGCCTCGCCGAAGGCGGGTGACAGGTGACACTTGAGAGGTGACTGCCAACCTAAACCTCACATACCACTCACCTACCTACTACCTACTACCTACCACCTACTACTTTATACTTACATCCTACCGCCAACAATTAAACGTTTATATGCAACTGCAAATTTGCATCTGCAATTTTTGAAAATTATTTTCGCCATGGGGCGGGGACGGTAGTCCCCCGGATTATTTTTGATGTACAGTTGATGATATACGATTGATGACGGTTGAATTTTGGTTTAATTGTGCACTTATTGGAATAAAAAATGAAACATGGACCATTCAGATGATGGGGAAGGAAGCTGATTTATTTTAAAGTCTAATAAACTAGCAACTTATTGGTGTAACGTGATTAAATCAAACCAATTATTTTAAAAACTGATTTTTCGAGTAATGCCTCCGCACGTATTTGATGCATTAGTTGTTAGGTTGATTTTAAATACCCACCAATAATCCCTACCTTCGAGCAGCTATGGAAAACAAACCCGTGATATGTATCGGTGCGGCTCTGGTAGATGACATTTTTACCAGCAAGGGGACCATTGATTCAGGCACCAGCAATCCCTCTACCCTATTCAAAAGTCCAGGCGGTGTTGCACGCAACATAGCCTCACATCTGGCGAGGCTTGATCACCCTGTGGAATTGATTTCTCACATTGGCAACGACGCAACCGGAGATTGGCTTTATAAAAAATGTTCCAATATAGGTATCGGCATGAGCCATGTGATTCGGAATGAAGAACCCACCGGGTGCTTTACCGCCATTAATCAGCCTAATGGCGAGTTGTTTGTTGGTGCTTCTGTCTCACATCTGGAATCACAACTGAATATTGCGTACTTGGAAAAAGTTGCAGACTTACTTTGCGAAGCCCGACTATTGGTCTTGGATTGCAATCTGCATCCAGACGCTATCCATTGGATTTTGAATTTTGCGAAAGAAAACAAGGTGCGATGTATCATTGAACCTGTTTCCGTTTCGAAGGCAAAGAAACTTCACCAAGCCAATCTATCGTACACCCTGATGATTTCTCCCAATGAGATTGAATTGTGTGCCATAGCTGACAATGATGATTTGAGCGCTGCGATTGAAATCGTGCAAGGTCGTGGACTGAAATACTTGTGGATGCGGTCGGGGTCAAAAGGTTCAACCATATTCAGTCGAGCAGGAAACGTTCACCTCGATGCTCCCGATGCTGATTTAAAAGACACTACCGGTAGTGGTGATGCAGCCCTAGCGGGATGGATTCATGGCTGGCTGATGGGTGCCAAACTTGAAGACTGTTTAAGATTCGGAAACGCCCTTGCGGGCATGGCGATTTCCACCAGAGGAGCCGAATTGCCTCAACTGAGCCGAGAGGCCTTAAACCAAGCACTGAATGACCTTTGATATCCACATGAATCCATATCTGCTCATCCATCCAGAAGTACATGAGGCGTTGCACAGCAACAAACCCGTTGTGACCCTTGAATCTACCATCATTGCCCACGGCATGCCTTACCCACAGAATGTGGAAACAGCGCGTTCTGTTGAAGCGATTGTGAGGGAATACGGCGCCATTCCTGCAACCATTGCCATTTTGAATGGGAGGCTATGTGTTGGATTGGACGAAGTTCAATTGGAGCAACTCGGAAATTCCTCCGATGTATGGAAAGTGAGTATTCGAGACATGGCCTACGTACTGAGTAGCCGATTGGCAGGAGCCACTACCGTAGCGGCCACCATGCGAATAGCGTCCATGGCGGGTATCCGTATTTTTGTGACTGGCGGCATAGGAGGTGTGCATCGAGGCGCTGAAACCACAATGGATATTTCTTCCGATCTAACAGAAATGTCACGCACCAACGTGGCGGTTATATCGGCCGGTGTAAAATCCATCCTCGACATTGGCCTCACGCTCGAATACCTCGAAACCTTGGGTGTGCCAGTGGTAACATTCGGGCAGGATGAATTTCCTGCTTTCTACTCCCGCAGTAGCGGCTTCAAGAGTCCATTGAGACTCGATACCCCTGAAGCCATTGCCAATATGCTGAACGCTAAATGGGATATTGCGCTGGAAGGATCTGTACTCATCGCAAACCCCATCGCCGCATCCGATGAAGTGCCTTATGATGTGATGGAACATCACATCCACCAAGGCTTGGAGGACGCGGCCAAGGCTGGCATCCAAGGCAAGCAAATCACACCATTCCTGTTAAAACGTATTGCCGAAATCACAGGCGGCGACAGTCTGAAGTCCAACATCGCTTTGGTGAAAAACAATGCCAAGCTAGGCGCACAGGTGGCCACTGAAATGAAGTTAGCGAAGTAACAAAACATTGATTATTGGTCATTGGTAAGTAGATAGTCATTTGTAAGTAGGAGTGTAAGTGCCTCCTGCAACCGCTTACTGCTTTTTGGGTCATTAGTAATTTGGGCAACCACCTACCACCTACCATCCTTATGTTTTCATTAACTTCGCAAATCCCCTCAAAATGGGCTGATTTGTGAAGGATTTTACCGACAAAATAGAGGTTTTAGGCGCTAGGGTTCATAACCTGAAAAATGTGGATTTGGCATTCCCCAGGGAGAAACTGGTGGTGATCACAGGGTTAAGCGGCAGTGGTAAATCGTCGTTGGCTTTTGATACCATTTATGCCGAGGGCCAAAGACGTTATATGGAGACCTTTTCGGCCTATGCCCGCAGCTTTCTGGGCAATATGGAGCGGCCAGATGTGGATAAAATCTCCGGATTGAGTCCTGTCATCAGCATTGAGCAGAAAACCACAGGAACCAACCCGCGCTCCACGGTAGGCACCATTACCGAGATCTACGACTTCCTACGATTATTATATGCCCGTGCCGGTGAGGCCTTCAGCCATGTTACCGGAGAGAAGATGGTACAGTTGTCCGACGACCAGATTATCAAACTCATTATCGATCAATTCAACGGAAAAAAAGTGGCTTTCCTGGCACCTGTTGTCAAAGGTCGCAAGGGACATTACCGCGAACTGTTCGAATCCATCATGCAGTTGGGTTTTTTAAAGGTTCGAATTGATGGCGAAGTGAAGGAGGTACGAAAAGGACTGCAAGCAGACCGTTACAAGACGCACGACATCGAGATCATCATCGACCGCATTACCGTTGGCGAAGAACAGCTTACACGCATCACCGATTCCGTACGTGTTGCCATGAAACACGGCAAAGGATCCATGATGGTTTGGGAAGAGGAAAATGACCACGTTAGACACTATTCCCAACATTTGATGTGTCCGACCTCAGGCATTTCTTACAATGAGCCCGCGCCGAACACCTTTTCATTCAACTCCCCCTATGGAGCTTGTCCGAAATGCAACGGGTTGGGCACTGTGCCTGAGATCGATATTCTCAGCATCATACCCGACCGAAAGGTGAGCATAAAGGCAGGAGGCATAGCGCCTTTGGGACCCTATAAGGATACTTGGGTGTTTGCCCAGATACAATCGATCGGTCGTAAATACGGCTTCAACCTCACTACGCCCATCAGCGACATACCGGAGGAGGCATTGGGTGTAATCTTGTATGGCTCAGATGAGGTTTTTCAAGTAAGTCGTGAATACCGCAAAGGCGACTCACATCAATACGCCGTCGCATTTGAGGGCATCGTGAGTTTCATTAGCAGTCAGGTGAACGAGCAATCATCCGCCTCGTTAAAGAAGTGGGCCGATGGTTTCATGCATGCAGTTGAATGTCCGCTATGCAAAGGCACGCGATTGAAGCTGGAATCCCTGCAATTCAAAATTGGCAACAAGCATATTGCTGAGCTTGCACAGATGGATATAAATCAGCTGGAAACATGGATCAATGGCTTGGAGAAAAAACTGAATAAACGCCAACAACAGATTGGTCATGAGGTGTTGAAAGAGATCCGCAAGCGCATCAAGTTTTTGCTGGAGGTAGGCCTAGATTATCTCACCCTTGATCGCACTTCCAAAAGTTTGTCAGGTGGCGAGTCGCAACGGATACGACTGGCTACGCAAATAGGCTCACAGCTGGTGGGTGTATTGTATATTCTAGACGAGCCGAGCATTGGCTTGCACCAACGCGATAATGTGCGTCTTATACGCTCTTTACGCGAATTGCGTGACCTGGGCAACTCGGTAATCGTGGTGGAACACGACCGAGAAACCATCATGTCGGCCGACCATGTAATAGACCTAGGTCCGGGTGCAGGTACGCATGGTGGCAAAATCGTCGCTGAAGGAACCCCTGATGAGATCTTGAACAGCGACTCTATGACGGCGCAATACCTGAACGGCCGTATTGAATTACCCGACTCCAAATTGCGTAAAGGCAACGGCAAGGTGTTATCGCTGTATGGCGCGAAAGGACATAACTTAAAAGACGTGAATGTGCATTTCCCATTGGGTAAGCTCATTTGTGTAACAGGCGTCAGCGGAAGTGGCAAATCGTCACTCATTAACGAAACCCTTTACCCTGTGCTGAGTCATCACTTCTACCGATCCACGGTGAAGCCGTTGCCACATAAGTCGGTGCAGGGTTTGCAACATATCGATAAAGTGATTGAAATCGACCAATCACCGATAGGGCGAACGCCCAGAAGTAATCCCGCAACTTATACGGGCGTATTCAGCGACATCCGCAATCTCTTTGCGCAATTACCCGAATCCAAGATTCGCGGGTATCCTCCGGGATGGTTTTCATTCAATGTGAAAGGTGGGCGCTGTGAGGCTTGTCAAGGCGCTGGAATGCGTGTGATTGAAATGAATTTTCTTCCCGATGTGTATGTGCATTGCGAAAGTTGCAACGGCAAAAGGTACAACCGTGAAATTCTGGAAGTACGTTACCGAGGTAAATCCATCAACGATGTGCTGGATATGAGCATTGAGGAGGCTGTTGACTTTTTCGCCAACATGCCGAGCATCCACCATAAGATTAAAACCATCAAGGAAGTTGGACTTGGGTATATTACTTTGGGACAGCAATCAACCACCCTCTCCGGTGGCGAAGCGCAGCGGGTAAAATTGGCTACCGAGTTATCTAAGAAGGATACGGGAAACACTTTTTATATTTTGGATGAACCTACAACCGGTTTGCATTTTGAGGATGTGCGTATCTTGCTCGAGGTGTTATCGAAACTTACCGACAAAGGCAATACGGTGGTAGTCATTGAGCACAACATGGATGTGATCCGATGTGCAGACCATATAATCGACATTGGTCCCGAAGGCGG
>JBMTLM010000074.1:0-7694 GCA_049431185.1 Bacteroidia bacterium
ACATCCTGTGGCTCGATGGGGGATGGGTACAGCCGATGACGGAAACATCACCGCGATGGGGCACACGACCCATGCATCAAGACATCCGCATGGATAGTCTCGCCACATGGCTTCGTATCAAACAGCCGGGACTCATCGTGGTTGATCGCGCCGTAGAAGGACCCAATCAGAACTACCTCACCCCCGAACAACATGTGCCAGGCAAGTTGTTACCCTATCCATGGGAAACCTGCATGACCATGGCCACCAGCTGGAGTCATGTGCCCAACGATAGGTACAAGTCATCTGAAGAACTTGTTCGAACCCTCTGCACAGTAGTGGCCCGCGGCGGCAATTTGTTGCTCAACATCGCACCATCGCCACAAGGCACGTGGGATAGCACTGCTTATGCGCGCTTGCAAGACATCGGCGCATGGCTACGCACCAATGGCGAAGCCATCTACAACACGCGACCTGTGCTGCCCTATGAGGTGAAAGAAAATAGCACTGCTTGGGTGTTTACGAAAAACAAAAACGGAAAGTCCTTTGCCATCGATTTGGATGGCAAGTCCAACCTTCAACAAGCACAATACGATTTGAAGCCTTCAGGATTCATCATCAAAAAGGATCTGAAATCTGTGCCAGGTATGCCGAAGGTATATCAAGTGACTATGAATAGGTAGTCAATGTGCTCTTGAAGTTGAAATTTATGTACGTTGATTTGGAATGAAATGGAAAGAAAGGTTATTTTATATATCGCAATGAGCTTGGATGGCTACATAGCCACCAAAGAGAACTCGATTGAGTTTTTATCCATGGTTGAGCAGCAAGGCGAGGATTATGGCTATGCTGACTTTGTCAAATCTGTTGACACGGTAATCATCGGCAGAAAAACATATGATAAGGTTCTTGCAATGGGTTTCGAATACCCCCATGTCGATAAAGATGTTTACATAATAACACGGAAAGAAAGGCCTGCTATCGGCAACTTTAAGTTTTATACGGGTGATATGGCTCAGCTTGTAAATAATTTGAAAGCCCAATCAGGTAAAAATATCTACTGCGATGGCGGCGCGGAGGTTGCAAACGAAATGATGAAAAATAACCATATAGATGAGCTGATTGTTTCCATCATCCCTGTCCTATTAGGAGATGGCATCAAGCTTTTTAATGATGGGCGGCCGGAGAAGGAGTTGAGCCTTGTTTCTTCAAAGCAGTTTGAATCTGGACTGGTGCAACTGCACTACAAAATCGCTGCCAAATAAGTGAAATGATGAAAAATGATACGAGGCTTAGATTTTTTGCAAATTGAAACATATCATGCCAACTCCATTTTCACTAATCCTTTTCGACGGCCATTGTAATTTATGCAGTGGGTCCGTACAGTTCATACTGAAACACGATCGAAAAGCCAAGTTTCGTTTTGCCTCTTTGCAAAGTGAATACGGGAAGTTCGTTTTGCAAAAGCACCAATTGCCAACCGACTCTTTCGGCACTTTTGTTTTAGTTGAAAACGATACCGTGTTTACGAAATCAACTGCGGCGCTACGCATTGTCAAATCCCTTTCGGGTATGTGGCCTTTGCTGTATGTGGCCATCATCATACCCCGTTTCCTTCGCGATTCCATCTATGCTCTTGTTGCTCGCAATCGATACAAATGGTTTGGCAAGCGCGATAGTTGTTGGATGCCTGATTCAAAATGGAAGGATCGGTTCATTTGATTACTTTTATCAAAACATTAACCATAAAAAACCACAAACATGTTCTATTCAAAAATTAAATTCGCCAATGGTCTTTTCTTTTATATGGCATTAGCCGCTTCCGCAATAGTGGCATCTTGCGGAGATGACTCGCAATCGGCACATGATGTTGCTGCCACCGAAACTACGGAATGGACTAGTGATGGAGGAGCTTCTCAAACCATAGACGTTTGCAGGTGTTTGACAGAGCCGGGCAACTCTGATTACATGATTCAAAATGAAGATGCGTGCCGTGATGCCATCAGCCGTGAAATCGGTGTTGACAATTGGGAGAAAATCAATATGTCCCAAAACCCTGAAATTAGTGACCGATTTGATGCTTTAGCGGCCAGGTGTTTGCAAGGGATGAAATCTGATGGATCGGGTTCATCAGCAAAAAGCAATTTAGTGGAATTAATCGGTACTGGTAGTGGATACGTATGGGAGTCGGTGAATCAAGAGGCGCAAATCTACACGGCATTGGCGTTTGATGATTCGGGCTTCCGTACCATTGCTTACAACATGAATGGTGCAACCGATCCAAAGGATTTTGTTGAGGTGATTCGTTTGACTGGCACATGGGAGGCTGACGGTGAAAACGCCGCAGTGGGCACCTATATAGATAATGGCGTAAAGGTTTCATGGACTTTCAACAGCGACTTCACCAAGCTCGAAAACAATAAGGGAATCATTTTTACGAAGGTTGCTGCTGAGTAAGCAGTTTGCCCTAGTAATTGTTTAAACAAAAAAGGCGACCCGGTTAGGAGTCGCCTTTTGATTTTTGATGGTTGGCGTATTGCAAATCAAATCGGTCTAGATTCATTACCTTATTCCATGCGTTAATGAAATCATGTACAAACTTCGCTTGGTTATCGCTTTGCGCATATACTTCTGCTAGGGCACGCAGCTGCGAGTTGGATCCAAACACCAGATCGGCACGCGTAGCGGTCCATTTCAAGTCGCCGGTGTTACGGTCGCGACCTTCGTAAACACCATGGCTCTCTTTGGATGGCGCCCATGCGGTAGACATATCGAGCAGGTTCAGGAAGAAATCCGGGGTAAGCTGACCAACACGCTTGGTGAATACGCCATGTGATGCACTACCTGTGTTGGCGCCCAATACGCGCAAACCACCAACGAGAACAGTCATTTCAGGGGCACTCAACTGAAGCAACTGTGCACGATCCACCATCAACTCTTCGGGATTTACACTGTATGATTTCTTTTGGTAATTGCGGAAGCCATCGGCCTGCGGCTCCATCACGGCAAACGATTCCACATCGGTTTGCTCTTGCGAGGCATCGCCTCTTCCAGGTGTGAATGGAACTTTAACATCATGGCCGGCATCCTTAGCGGCTTTTTCTACTCCGGCACAACCGGCCAACACAATCATATCCGCCATCGAAATGGAAACACCTGATGCTTTGCGGATGCCTTCCAATTGATCAAGCACCTTGGAGAGTTGCGTTGGGTTGTTCACTTCCCAGAATTTCTGGGGAGCCAGTCGGATGCGCGAACCATTGGCACCGCCACGCTTGTCGCTTCCGCGGAAGGTGGACGCCGATGCCCATGCGGTAGACACCAGCTCGGCAACACTTAATCCCGAAGCAAGTATTTTAGACTTTAATGAAGCAATGTCATTATCGTTTACAGCAGTGGTCGATTTTGGAATCGGGTCCTGCCAAATCAATTCTTCAGCTGGTACTTCAGGACCGTGATACAATGCTTTAGGACCCATATCGCGGTGCGTAAGCTTAAACCATGCACGGGCAAACGCATCGGCGAAAGCCTGAGGATCCTGATGGAAGCGGCGCGAAATTTTTTCGTAAGCGGGATCAAATCGCAGCGACAAATCCGCGGTGGTCATCATCGGAGGATGTTTCTTGCTGGAGTCGTGTGCATCGGGAATCATGTGCTCAGGCTTACAGTCTTTAGCCACCCACTGATGCGCACCGGCAGGACTCTTGGTGAGTTCCCACTCGTAACCGAAGAGCATATCGAAATAGCCATTGTCCCATTTCGTAGGATTCGGTTTCCAGGCGCCTTCAATGCCACTGGTGGTGGTGTGCACACCTTTACCTGTTCCAAACGAATTAACCCATCCGAGGCCTTGGGCTTCAATGGGTGCACCTTCGGGCTCTGGACCCACGAGTTTGGGATCTCCGGCACCATGTGCTTTTCCGAAGGTGTGTCCACCTGCCACTAGTGCAACGGTTTCTTCGTCATTCATCGCCATGCGACCGAACGTCTCGCGCACATCACGCCCCGATGCTACGGGATCAGGATTTCCGTTAGGACCTTCGGGGTTCACATAGATCAAGCCCATTTGCACGGCTGCGAGCGGATTTTCCAACTGACGGTCGCCGCTGTAACGCTTATCACCGAGCCATTCGGTTTCTCCACCCCAGTAAATATCCTCTTCAGGCTGCCAGATGTCGGCACGTCCGCCACCGAATCCGAATGTTTTAAAGCCCATGGATTCGAGAGCAACGTTTCCTGCGAGAATCAACAAATCGGCCCAAGAAATCTTGTTGCCGTATTTCTGTTTGATGGGCCACAAGAGGCGACGCGCTTTGTCGAGGTTGCCGTTGTCGGGCCAGGAGTTGAGTGGCGCGAAGCGCTGATTGCCCGTGCCTCCACCGCCACGACCATCGGCGGTACGATAGGTGCCGGCCGCGTGCCAAGTCATGCGGATGAAGAAACCACCATAGTGTCCCCAATCGGCGGGCCACCAATCTTGTGAGTCGGTCATGAGTTTGGTAAGGTCCGCTTTCAATCCGGCGTAATCGAGTTTTTTAAACTCCTCGATGTAGTTGAAGTCGGTGCCCATGGGGTTGGAGGCGGGGGCATGTTGGTGCAGGATGCCCAGGTTCACTTGATTGGGCCACCATTCACGGTTGCCAGTGCCTTTGCCGGCCACGGGTTTGTGCATGGCTCCGGTGAAGGGGCACTTTGCCTCGGCATTCACATTGTAGGAGTTTTTGCTGTTAGGGTTTTGATTTTCCATAAGATAGGTATAATGGGTTTGATTTTTCCAAGTGCAAAAGTAGGGTTATCAGGGCAATTTTAGGTGTGAGATGCGTCACACTCGAGTAGGCGGTGGAGGAACAAAGTTGGATTGGGAATTGTTTTTTCTGAAAAAGCCTTTGGCCGTGGGTTATGGGAGAGAACCCACAGGGAACGCTGATTGAACGGATTTGAAGGATTCTCGCTGATTGACGGGAAACGTAAAAACAATCCGCGCAGATTCGCCTAATCCGTCAGATCCGCATTCTTTTTTGAAACGTAAAAGCAGAAAAATCAAGCTTACTACCATCCCCTAAAGCAGAGCTGCGCACGCTTCAGGGGGTATTTTCCATCTGCTATATCTGGTCGTCAATCTTCCATCGTCCTTTTCGCCGGGCGACTACCGTCACTAGCCCTGAGCCTGCTACGCCTTGAGTCTGCTCCACCCTGAGATTGTCGAAGGGCCGCCCCTTGGCGAAAATAAATTTGAAAAAATTGAGGTGCAAATTTATAGGTGCAATTAAACGTTTAATTAGTTAACGGAATGGAACGCTGATTTAATGGATAATTACGGATTGCTTGGTATCTGAAATCAAACCAGCGACAATCCGTTTCATCCACCAGATCCATGTTCTTTTTAAATAATAAGTCAAAAAATCAATCGTCAATCGTACGTCGTCAATCGTACGTCCCAACCTCAGAAGAATTATACTAAATTGAATACTTTTACCCCGTTTATGATTTCCTCCCGTCCCATCATCATTCTTGGCGCACTTGATGCCGAAGTGCAGGCCTTCATTCAGGCCTTGACCGATGGCATCGCTCATCAATACGGCCCATTCCAAGTCCATGAAGGAACACTCGAAAATCAACACGTAGTGATTTGTCAGTCTGGTGTAGGCAAGGTAGCTGCCGCCATGACCACACAATTCCTCATCGACCGCTATCAACCTCATGCGGTTTTATTTACGGGTGTGGCAGGTGCCTTGAACCCATCCTATGAGGTTGGTGACATGGTGTTGGCAACCGATTGCGTGCAATACGACATGGATGCAAGAGGGTTAGGTTTTCCAGTAGGCAATATTCCTTACACGGAATTGCGGTTTTTCAAGTCAGACAGCAATCTCTTGCATGCTGCGATGAGTACTAGCACAGGTCATCGAATACATCAAGGGAGGATCCTGACTGGAGACCGATTTGTTACGCATGAAGCCCTACCACAGCTTATGATCCTGAATCAAGAGTTGAAGGGTGATGCCGTGGAGATGGAAGGTGCCGCTGTGGCGCAAGTGTGTACCATACATCAAATACCCTTCCTCATCATCCGGACCATATCCGACAAAGCCAACGCTGATTCGCCCATTGACTTTCCACGATTCTTACCTACCGTTGCGCAAAACTCGTTTGCAGTGGTTAAACATATCTTCAACACGTAAAAGCGAACACGGGAGATGCGAATCCTATGGATTTACAAGGATTTATTCCATTACTATTAATTGTAACCTGCTTATCATTAGCATGACATCGGTCACTGGTCACCGGTCACATGTCTCTACCTCACCACACACTCATCCACAAAAATCCAAGCCTTTTCTCCCGCTGCTTCATGGCCCTCCGGACATTTTTTGATTGAATGCGTTATTACACGGATCTTACGTAAATATTGTCCTGTAAATGCTGCTGTGGCATTACGGATTGCTTTTGTCTCTGTGGGTTGACCTAATAATCCTACAGGTACGGTCGCCAGTAGCTTGTAGGTGTTGCCATCGGCCGAACCGAGGACCTCTACACTGTCAGGTAAAAACACCCATGATTTCGGTGCATGGAAATAACGCAGTTCCACCGTCGACATATATCGCGGTTCGGACCAATCCAATACAAAGGATAAATTGGTGCCTTCGGCACCCATCCAGTTTTTCGATAGTGACAAATCACCTTTGATACCATTCACCACACTATTCATCCCTTCAGCAGGATATTTTTTGGATGGTTTTTCCTCCCAAGTCAGATTGGCCTCCACACCTAAGTGATATTTGAATTTTTGGATAATGGGTTTTGGATAGAGTACACGATCATCACGAATCCAATTGCAATGGATTTCCATGTTGTTTTTAAATGGAATCGGTTCACTGAAAATCGAATCGGAAGCATTTGGGTCTTTGCCATACTCGTTATAGGTAATTTTAGCATTCGTCACTTCGCCAGACATACGAATAAACCCTTTTCCATCTTTGTTTTCCACGGAGAATCGAATGCCTCTGTGCTCGGGTCCAAAAGGGATACTGTCGCGCATCCATTGCTCTTTAAAAGGTTGTAGCCTGCGTAAGAAGTCTTCACGATTTTTATTTTCACTTTTCGACCATAGCGCTTCTGCCAACGCAGGCATCCTGGGCAACAACATGTATTGAACCTGTTTGAAATCGGTGATGAACTCCGTCCACAAGTTGGCTTGACCACCTAACACATGCTTGGATTCCTGGGCCGACAATTCCTCCGGTATTGGTTGGAAGGCATACACGTCTCCAACCGTGTTGAGTCCGCCAATGGCCCTCGGTTCGTATTCAGGCTCTGCTTGATAATGATCGAAATAACAGGGCTTGCCCGGTGTCATTACTACATCGTGGCCCATTCGCGCTGCATCGATGCCTCCTTGCATGCCACGCCAACTCATCACGGTCGCCTCAGGAGCCAATCCACCCTCCAAAATCTCATCCCAACCCATCATGATGCGGTTGCGCTTCGATAACCATTTATCGAAATGTTTCATGAAATCGCTTTGCAAAGCGAGCATGTTGGGGATTTTGTTTTTGGTACAATAGGCTTTACATGAAGCGCAGTTGCTCCAAGGTTTTTTGTCAACTTCATCTCCTCCTAAATGGATGTATTTTGAAGGGAACAGTGCCAACACTTCTGTTAGCACATCCTCTAAAAATATTTTTACGCTGTCGCTGGAGGCGCAATAATTGGAA